>CAKUMG010000028.1 GCA_934667465.1 uncultured Actinoplanes sp.
AGGTCGTCGATGGACAATGCGAAGAGGTCGCCGTAGCCGCGGCGGGGATCGTCGAGATAGACGCCGGCATTGCTGACGAACACGTCGACGTCCGCCCCGCCGAAGAGGTCCGTGCCGAACGGTGCACGCAGGTCGAGTACTTCGTACTCGTCGACGGCGAGGTTGTCCCGGGCCGGGTGCCGGCCGGCGCCGAGCACGCGGTACCCGGCGGCTTTCAGCGCGTCGCAGATGGACAGTCCCAGCCCTCGGGAGACTCCGGTGACAAGAGCGGTCGGCATCCGGCGAGGCTAACTCGCTCGGGGTGTTCTGTGCCTCACGGAAAGTAAGTTTTTGAGTGATCTCTCACAGTGGACTGCGGGGACTACGGCTAGCATCGGTCGGCGATGACCACTCCTCACAGTGTCGACAACCGGTCGGCGTCAGACAGATCCACACTCCAGGACCGGTGGCTCCTGCTCCGGGAATTCCGCCACGGTGGGCTCGCGGCGACGGGACTCCTGGTCCTGGTGCAGGTGACGGCGAACGCGGTGCCCGCGCTCACCGCCCTGACGATCGAGCACCTCGTGCACCGTATCTTGCGGAACGACCCGGTGACCTTCGCGCTCCTCCTGCTGGGTGCGGTCATGCTGGCCGGCCGGCTGGCGCAGAGCGTGGCCGGCCCGGTGGGCTTCCTGATCTCCCAGCGGATCGACATGGCCCGCCGGGCCGCGCTGGTGACGATGGCCGTGCAGAGCCCCGGGGTGGGGGCGCTGGAGCGCTCCGACGTCCAGGAACTCATTCGTGTCGCCCGCGCCGACCCGGAGTTCTGGGCCGAGCGGACACCCGGCACCGGGGCTACGGCTCAGCTCGACCTCGTGCTGCGCTGGGGCGGCGTACTCGCCGCCGCGGCGGTGCTGGCGGACTTCGCCTGGTGGCTCGCGCCGCTGGTGATCCTGCCCGCGATGGCGAGCCGCTGGCTGTGGCGGCGCCAATTCATGGAGCACATCGAGATCGAGCGGCGAGGCGTGCCGGCCGGGATCGAGGCGGAGCAATGGCGGCAGCTGGCGGTGGACGCGACCGACGGCAAGGAGAGCCGCACGTTCGGGCTGCGGCACTGGGCGCTCGGCCGCTGGCGCGAGCGGTTGATGACCATGCTCGCGCCGAAATGGCACGCGGGCCTGCGCAGCGTCGGTGATCAGTGGCAGGTCGCCGTCGTGGTCGGTGTTCCCCTCACGGTCGCGTTCACCTTGATCGTCTGGCGTGCCGGAGAGCCGGGCGGCAGCGTCGCGGCTGCGGCGGCCGTGCTCGGTGCCGGCTGGGCGATCCTCAACCTGCTCGGTTTCGCGGACGCGCTGGAGATCGAGGGTGCGATCCCCGGCTGCCGGGCGTTCGCCGAGCTGCGAACCGTGCTGGGCACCCGGCCGATGCCACAGCATGGAGAGCCGGACCCCGGCAGCGCCCCGAGGGTTCGGTTCGAGCGGGTCTCGTTCGCCTACCCCGGTGACGGGCCGGCCGTGCTCGACGACCTCGACCTGGAGATCGTCCCCGGCGAGCTGCTCGCCGTCGTCGGTCTCAACGGTGCCGGAAAATCCACCCTGATCAAGCTGCTGGGTGGCCTGTACCACCCCAGCTCGGGGCGTATCACGGTGGACGGCACCGATCTGGCTGCCATCGCGCCCGAGCGGTGGCGCAGCCGGATCTCCATCGTGTTCCAGGACTTCATCCGCTACCACCTCTCGGTTCTCGACAACGTCGCCCTGGGCTTCGCGGCGGTCCCGGTGAACCGGGACCGTGCCGAGGCGGCAGCGGCGGACTCGGGACTGGACACGTTGGTGGCGGGTCTACCGCACGGCTGGGACACCCTGCTGGCCCGGACCCGTCCCGGTGGCGTGGACCTGTCCGGCGGCCAGTGGCAGAAGGTCGTCCTGACCCGCGCGATGTACGCCCTGCGCAGTGGTGCTCGCCTGCTGGTACTCGACGAGCCGACCGCCCACCTCGACGTCAGGTCGGAGTTCGAGGTGTTCGACGAACTGGCTCGGCACAAGGGTCACGCCGGTGTGGTGCTGATCTCGCACCGGCTTTCCACTGTGCGCCTCGCCGACCGCATCGTCCTGCTCGACGGTGGGCGCATCGTGGAGTCCGGGACGCACGACGAGCTCATGAAGGACGACGGCCGGTACGCGAAGCTCTTCACCACGCAGGCGGAGCGCTTCAACCAGGGATTCGACGACAGGCTCGACGAGGAGGACCTGCTGTGACCCGCTACCTGCGGTTGTGGGCAGAGGTGCTCGGCATCTCATGGCGGCACGCTCCCGGCCTGACCGCGGCCGTCTTCGCCGTCGAGACCGGGCTGGTCGCCGCGAACATCGGGATCGCGCTCGCCCTGCGCGCCGCCGTGGACAGGATGGTGGCCGGTGAGACTTCGGCGGCCGTCGTCGCGGCCGGTGTCGCAGCGTTCGCCTGCACGACGGTGCTGCTCCTCACCCGGCTGCACGGGCTGATCGGGCTCTTTCTGATCGTCGAACGCGTCGGCATGGTCCTGGAGCAGCGGATGCTCGCCGACATCGCGGCGCTGGAGCGCATCGAGCATCTCGAACGTAGTGACTACCTCGACCGGATCACTGTGCTCCGGTACGCCCCGAAGCGGATCGTCGGAGGGATGTGGAACGCGGTTCGTGCCTGTTTCACGACGCTCCAGCTGTTGCTGACTCTGGTGCTGCTGGGCACGGTCAGCCCGTGGCTGCTCGTGCTGATCGTGCTGGCAGCCGCACCGCTGTGGTGCGATCACCGTGGCCGCCGGCTGGAGAGCGAGGCCGAGATCGCCGCGGCCGGATCATTCCGGCTCCAGCGTCAGCTGTTCGGCATCGCCACCGATGCCGCCGCGGGCAAGGAGCTTCGTACGAGCCAGGCCGGCCCCCGGGTCGCCGGCCTGCAGAAGGCAGCCTTCCAGGACGCGATCGCCGGGCGGTACGCCGCACGGCTGCGTTCTGCCGGATGGCGTGCCCTGGGATGGACCATCTTCGTCGGCGGCTTCATCGGCGCGCTCGGCCTCGTCGCGGACCGCGCTTCGGCCGGTGCCGCTTCGGCCGGTGACGTCGTTCTGGTCGTCACGCTCGCCATCACGCTTCAGCAGACGGTGCAGTCCGCCGTCAGCCAGTTTGCCTCGACGATGAACGCCGGCATGTACCTGGACCCCTACCTGTGGCTGCGCTCGTACCTCGTCGGCGAGCGTTCGGCGCGGAGCGGCGTCCTGCCACCGCCCCGCCGTCTCGTCACCGGTATCCGCCTCGAGCATGTGAGCTTCGCCTATCCGGGTGCGGACCGTCCTGTTCTCGACGACGTGGACGTGCTGCTGCCGGCCGGCAGTGTGGTGGCCCTCGTCGGCGAGTTCGGCTCGGGCAAGTCCACCATCGTCAAGCTCCTGAGCCGGTTCTACGAACCCACGTCGGGCCGCGTCGTCGTCGACGGCACCGACCTGCGCGATCTGGCCATCGATGACTGGCGCGCGCGGACCAGCGCCGCTTACCAGGATTTCGGGCGGTATCCCCAGATGACCTTCGCCGAGACCGTGGGTCTCGGCGACATCGACCGGATCGATGACGCGGAGGCGATCGGGCAGGCCATCGAGGCGGCCGATGCGCGGACACTGGCCGATCGTCTGCCCGCGGGCGCGGCGACCCGGCTGTCGCCGCTCTACGGTGGTGTCGACCTGTCCGAGGGGCAATGGCAGAAGACCGCGCTGGCACGCGCCAGCATGCGTACCGACCCGCTGCTCTTCATGCTCGACGAGCCCACCGCATCCCTGGACGCACCCAGCGAGCATGCCATCTTCCAGCACTACATGCAGCGCGCCCGTCACCTCGCGACCCACCACGGCACCGTCACCCTGGTCGTCTCGCACCGCCTTTCCACCGTTGCCGGAGCCGACCTGGTCCTGGTGCTCGATCGGGGCAGGGTGGTGGAGCAGGGTACCCATGAGGAATTGATGACCGCCGGGGGACGCTACAGCGAGCTCTACGGCCTTCAGGCGCGGGCTTACAGCCTCCGTCCTGGCGGGATCGAGCGTTCCTGACGGGACGTCCGACCCATCGCGGGCATCGACCTTTACAGATCACTGGAGATCCAGTAGAAAGGTTCTTAGCGCTGCGGAACGGGGAAGTTACGCTGCGCATTAATGGCGACAATGCGATGCGATCACGGCCGGGATGCACGGTGCAGAAGCGGCCAGGCAGCGTGCGGCGTGGGTCTTCTTCCCTTTGTCGCGCCCGGTGGGAAAAGGCCATGTCGTCGTGCCTTTCCCGGTCACGCCGCCCGGCCATGACATCGAGATTGTTCTTTGATCCGGGTGGCGACGCACCCCCGGGTCACGGTTGCCGGGGGCGCGCGTCGATCTGTGGAACGGGGGAGCGATGGCCGGAGACGGCGGACAGAGAACGACGCTGCCGGTGGGAGTCGTTCCCGCCGGCGGCCGGTCGGGCGGACTGCCCGGCCGGCTCGTCGATGCCGGGCAGCTCGAGGCGCTGGTGGCGGTGGACGAGCGGCTGCGGTGCTTCGCCGATGCAGGAAGCCGCGCTGCTCTGCTGGCCGTGACGGGTGGCTGGCCGGTGCTGCTCGAACGGGCTGCGTGGCTTGCGGTGGTGCTCCGTAGCGGCCGCGATGTCTGTGGCCGCGTCGAGGCCTGGGCGTCCACGGCGGAGGGCGCTCGCGCGCTGGTCGCCTCGACCGGCATGCTGGCCGACCCCGGCGTGGTGGCCGCGCTCGAGCTTCTCGTCGACTATGCCGACCCCGTCACCGAGGACGAACTCACGTACGTCTGCTCCTACGCCGATCCGCAGCCTTCCGGCATCGTGCGGACGTTGCTGTCGTCGACCATGCTGCGCAGCGGCGACAGGGACGGAACCTGGATGGTGGAACCCGTTCTGGCACGAGCCTGGAAAACGCTCCGGACCGGTCATCGGCGGAGCTGATCAGCCGCCGTCAGCAGATCCGCAGCCGCCACAGGACAGGTGCGATCGTGAACGTGGACTATTTCCCTTTCACCGCGGGCCAGCTCACCGCGTGGATGACGGTGGACGAGATGGCGGGACCCTATACCAACCTCGTGGACACCATTCGTTGGGAATTAGGCGGCGACGTTTCTCGTCCCGTCCTGCACCGCGCGATCCACTTCCTTGTCGAGCGGCATCCGGCCCTGCGGACGACCTTCGTGTTCGGCCCGGCCGGTCATGCCCTGCAGCGGGTCCACCCGGCCGCCGATCTGGTCGTCGAGACCCTCTCCGCCGTGGAATGCCCCGGGTCGCCGGAGGGATCCGGCCCGGACGGGGCGCCCGCCCGGAGCCCCCGGACCGGGTGGGACCTTCGAGATCGATGGCCGGCGCGCTGGACGATCTGTTCCCGGACCGGGGAGGCGCACCTCGTGCTCTGCCGGATCCATCACCGGGTGGCCGGTCGGCACGCGCGGGTCGTGCTGGCCGGTGAGTTGAACGTTGCCGTGGCGAACCTGACCGCCGGCCGGCCCGTCGGCCAGGGCCTGCCGGATGCGGTGACGCCGCGGGACCTGGGGGATGCGGAGCGCAGCGCACGGGGCCGCCGAGCGGCCGCCGGCCTCCGGCGACGGATCCGTGACCAGCTCGCCCGCCTGCCGAGCACCCCGATCCCCCTCGACATCACGCGCCCGGTGGGGCCGGGCACTGCCGTAGTCGAGTCGGACGGTTTCCACGGGCGTATTGCCACCGAGCAGCTCGGTGACGCCGTGCGGCGGGTCGCGACCGAAGCGCGGGTACCGCCGTCCGCGGTCTTGCTGAGCGCGACGACCCTGGCGCTGCGGCGGACGTTGCCCGCGCTTCTCCCGTTCTGCTGGCGCGTCTTCTCCGATCGGAGCAGAGACCCACGCAGAGCAGCAGTGTGTTACAGCCCGGGTGACTTCCTGGTGCAGGTGCCCGTCGGTGACCGCGACGAGCTGCCGGCGGTGGCGCCGGCGACCTGGCGACAGATGCTGGCCGGCCTGCGCCATCAAGTCCCCGGAGATCTGGTGCTGATCGAGGAGACGCGACGCGAATCCCGACGGCGAGGCGTCCGGATGGATCTGCCGTTCTGGTTCAACTTCGTGACGAGGGACGGGAGAGAGGCGGCTGAGGCCGCGGCTGCCGATGCAGGCGCCGACGATGTCGTCACGGTGTCCCGCTTCCCGGCGTACCCGGGCCGGCACTTCTCCTTCCAGGTCAGCTGGGCGCCGCCGCGACTTCTCATCGATGTCTATGCTCATTCCTTCCTGGTGGGTGACGACGACGAGGTGGTGCAGCGCCTCCTGCGCGAGATCGTCACGGTGCTCGACGGATCGCCACCCCGCGCCGGGTCGACGGCCTCGCGACACCCCCGCGGAACCGTGTCCCGCTGGGTGCCGCTAAGCGGGGGACGCTGGGCGGATCCGGCGGTGACCCGCCGGGTTCTCGCCTCCATGGACGGGGTGCGCCGGGCCGACGTCACCGTGGTCCCCGGCGCTGGAGCCGGCGCCGACCGGCTCGTCGCCACCATGGTGACGGCGGCCGGCCACCGCGGGACCGACTGGCGGGCGGCCGCTCTGCGGCGCCTCGACGAGCCTGGTTTCGTCGTCCCCGACTGTTTCCTGGTCGAACCCGGGCCGGACGATGGCCGGACGATGCCTCTCCGCGAACCGGACAACCCACTCCGTCAGGAGGCCCTCGCCGATCTCGTGGACGTCCTCACCCGGGTGCGCGGGAGGGCGGAGCCCGTCGCCTCGTACCAGAACCTGCACGAGCTCGGCATCCCGGTCGGACGTTCTCCCGGCATCCTGCAGTTGCTGTACGACCGGGGCTGGCGGGGTCTGACCTTCCAGGAGATCGTCTCCCACCGGACGGTGGGAGACCTCGCCGCCATGATGCGCAGGCGGCACCCTCCTGACGATCCGGCGGCGCTCATCTCCCGGTGACGCACGCGTCCGCGGGCCACCTTTCACCCACGTCAGTACGAGAACGGGGATCACGACATGCTTGGTGCACGATTGCGGGCTACAACCGCGGTTCTGGCCGTCGGGGCGCTGAGCGCCTGTGGCCTCTCACCGGACCGTTCCGGCGCGGAATCACGCGAGATCGTCTCCGGCGGTACCTACATCGGCACGATCTCCTCCGACCCCGGCAGCCTCGTTCCGATGACCGGTGCCTCCCTGCCCGCCCGCACCATGGTGAAGTACGCCTACGAATCCCTCGCCCACGTCACGCCCGACGGAGAGTTCCGGCCCTGGCTGGCGAGTTCGTGGCAGGTCAGTGGCACTGCCGTGACGTACACCTTGAAGGACGGCATCACCTGCCGTGACGGCAGTGCCTTCACGGCCCAGACCGCCGCCGACAACATCAACTATCATGCGGACCCGGAGCACGCGACCTTCTACTACGGCTCACAGGTCAACGAGGACGTCAAGGCCACCGCCGTCGGCAACACGCTGACGATCAGCCGGGCGACGAATGACCCGTTCCTGCTGGCCAACACCGGAACCATCGAGATGGTGTGTGCGAAGGGCCTCGCGCGGCCGGACAGCCTCGCGGCGGCCACCGACGGCACCGGTCTCTACCAGCTCACCTCCGTGACCGCGGGATCCTCCTACCGGTACGCCCGGCGGCCCGGCTATTCCTGGGGGCCCGGAGGCGTCACCGAAGCAACCGCGGGGCTGCCGGACACGTTGGAGATCCGCGTCGTCTCCGACGAGACCACCGCGACCAATCTGCTCCTCGCCCGTGACATCAACGCCGCCGTCATCACCGGACCGGGAAGGGCACGCCTGGATTCGGCACGACTCGCCACCATCGGTCAGCGCAATCCGGTGGGCGAGATGCTCTTCAACGAGAGATCCGGCCGCGTCACCGCCGATCCACTGGTACGTCAGGCCCTCGTGCTGGCCCTGGATCGTGCCGAGGTCGGTGCGGTGGTGAGCAACGGGACGGCCGTGGAGTCGCGGTCGCTGATCATCAGCAGCCCTTTCGTCTGCGTGGCCGGTGGGCCGACGTGGCAGCTGCCCGCCGCCGATCCCGGCAAGGCAGCCCTGCTGCTCGACCAGGCAGGTTGGAGAGCGGGCCCCGGTGGCAAGCGTTCCCGGGACGGCGAGCCGTTGCGCGTGAAGTTTCTCTATGACGCGGCCACGGCCACCCACGCACCCGCCGCCGAGCTCGTCCAGCGGACCTGGGACAAACTCGGGATCACCACCGAACTCAGCGCCAACACCGCCGCGGCCTGGTCCGAACAACTGTTCAAGACCTTCGACTGGGACACCGGTTTCATCCAGGTCGCGCCGGGCAGCCCGGCCGTCCTCGCGAGCTTCTTCGCCGGTGCCACCCCGGAGGCCCGAGGCAACAACTTCATGTTCGTCGACAACCCCCGGTACGAGGCGCTGATCGCCCGCGCCGCCGATGCCACGCCGGAGACGGCCTGCGCCCTGTGGCAGCAGGCGGAGGCGGAACTGATCGCGCGTACCGATGTCTTCCCGCTGGCCGACAACGAGCTGAAGACATATCTCGCCGGCGCGTCCATTGACGGGGAGAACTTCTTCTCCCCGGTACAGATCCGGATGCTGGGCTGAGGTGGTGCCCGTTCCTGTCGTCACGCGTCACCGCGAGAGTGCGGCGCCGCCGCGTCGTACCGGCGGACACCGCCCCGGACCACTCCCGCCCCGCACGGCGTTCATCCTGCGCCGGGTGGGCCGAGCCGGTCTGTCTCTCGCCGTCGTGGTGATCGCCACCTTCGGCATGGTGCATCTGGTACCCGGCGACCCGGTACGTGCCGCGCTCGGCCCCAGCGCCGCCCCCGAGCTGGTCGCCGCGACGCGGGCCTCGCTGGGCCTCGACCGGCCCGCGTGGCAGCAGTTCACCGACTACCTCACCGGTCTGCCGCGCGGCGATCTCGGCGTCTCCCTGCGGTCCCACGGTGAGGTCGCCACCATGCTGTACGAGCGGCTCCCGGCCACGCTCACCCTGACCCTGCTCGCCTTCGTGGTGGCCGCCGGATGCGCCCTGCCGTGGGGAGTCGCCACCGCGGTTGGTGCCCGGAGCCGCCGGCACCCCCTCGCAGGCACGGTCGCATCATGGATCACCGGTGCCCTCGTCGCCGTACCCGAGCTGTTGCTGGCACTCGGCTCCGTGGCGCTCTTCGGCGTCACTCTCGCGGTATTGCCGGTGGCCGGCTGGGGCGCCGCCGACCAGGCCGTCCTGCCCGTTCTCACCCTCGCGGCGGGCCCGTTCGCCTACTTCGCCCGGGTCGTGCACGTCGAGATGCTGGCGGTGCTGGACGCGCCGTATCTGACCACGGCGCGAAGCAAAAGGCTCCCCGCCCGGCTGCTCTATTTCCGGCATGCCGTACCCAACATGCTGACCGGAGCGCTCACTGTCGGCGGCACGGTGTTCACCGGCATGATCGCCGCCACGGTGATCATCGAGACGGTCTTCGCCATTCCCGGTCTCGGTTCCGTGATCGTGGAATCGGTGGCCGGCAAGGACTATCCGGTCGTCCAGGGGGTCGTGCTCGGTTACGCCGTCCTGGTTCTCGCGTTGAACCTGTTCGTCGACCTGATGCTCGCGGCGTTCGACCCGCGTGCCGCGGGCCTGGAGGGATGATCGGATGCCGGACGATCTGATCCGCGCGCTGCGCACGCCCCGGGGTGCCGTAGCGGGAGCCGGAGCCGTGCTGTTGACGGCGCTGGTCGTGCTGGCGCCCTCGATCTGGGGAGACACCGCCGAGGTGACCGCGGTGGCCGACCGGCTCGCGGGCCCCAGCGCAGCACATCCGCTGGGCACCGATGAACTCGGCCGGGACCTGCTCGCCCGCACCCTGGTCGCGGCCCGGCCGTCGGTCCTGCTCGCTCTGGGCGCCACCGCGATCACCCTTGCCGCCGGTATCCCTCTCGGGATCGTTGCGGCGCTGGCCCCCCGGCCCGTTCGCTTCGTCGCGGGGGGCTGCATCGACATCCTGTTGTCGTTTCCGTGGCTTCTGCTCGCCCTGTTCTTCTCCGTGATCTGGGGTGTGGGACCCACCGGAGCCGTGCTCGCCGTAGGCCTGGCCGGGGTGCCCGCCCTCGCCCGGCTCGCCTGCACCATGGCTGTCTCGGTCAATGGCCACGACTACGTCCGTGCCGCCCGGGTGCTGGGTGTCGGCCCCGCGGGTGTGGTGTGGCGGCACATCCTGCCGAACATGCGCCCGCTGCTGCTCGTCAACACCGCCGTCATCGCCGCAGTGTCCCTGCTGTCCTTCACCAGCCTGTCCTTCCTGGGTCTGGGGGTGCAGGCGCCCGCTTACGACTGGGGGCGCCTCCTGCGCCAGGGTGCCGAGAACATCTACGGCAACCCCCTCGCCGCGCTGGGCCCCGGCGGTGCGATCGTCCTGGCCGGGTTGGTGCTCACTTTCCTGGCCGCCCCGGGGGATCACGCCGGGGTGCCGCGAATCCACCGCCGCCGCCCGGGCCGCACCGGAACAGGAGTCACCGCAACCGGCCCGGTTGCGCAGGTCGAGGACCTGCGCATCAGTTTTCCCGATCGGCGAGGCCGCCCGGTGGAGCGGGTTCGCGGCATCAGCTTCACCATCGCCGGGGGAGAGACGGTGGGTCTCGTCGGCGCTTCCGGGTCCGGCAAGTCCGTGACGGCGCTGGCGCTGGCGGGCCTGCTCGGCGACAACGGAGACATCGTCGCCACACGTCTGATGGTCCGGGACATCGACATGCGCATCGCCCCGGACCGCGCCACGCGGGGCAGGCTCGGCCTCGAACTGGCCATGGTCTTCCAGGACCCGCTGGCCCACCTCAATCCCGCCCTGACGGTGGGACGACAGCTCGCGGAGATCCGCCAGGTCCATCGGGGCGACTCGTGGCGCCGGGCCCGGCACCGGGCCCGGGACGTGCTCCGCGTGGTCGGCATCGACCGGCCCGGCCGGCGGATCCGCCAGTATCCGCACGAGCTGTCCGGCGGGATGCGGCAACGTGTCATGATCGGCATGGGGCTGATGGGCCGGCCACGCCTGCTCATCGCGGACGAACCCACCACCGCGCTCGATGCCACCGTGCAGCGCACAGTCATGCGGGTGCTGCACCGGGCCAGGCGCGACACCGGCAGCGCCGTGCTGTTCATCTCCCATGACATCGCCCTCGTCAGCACGTTCTGCGACCGGATCCTGGTCATGCGGGACGGGCTGATAGTCGAGGAGCTCGCCGCGGACCGGCTGCACGAGGCGAGACATCCTTACACCCGGGCGCTGATCGCCTGCGTGCCGCACATGGCCACCGATCGCATGCGCCCGCTGGCGACTATCCCGTGAGCACGCTCGCGTTCTCCGGGGTCTCCGTCCGGCACGGCCGCCGGGCCACCGATCGGTACGCGGTCGACGACGTCGATCTCGTCGTCGCCTCGCGGACGGTGCACGGCCTCATCGGCGAATCCGGTTCGGGCAAGTCCAGCCTCGCCGCGGCCGCGGTCGGCTTGATCCGCCCGGCCCGCGGCACCGTCACGCTCGACGGCACGGACCTGACCGGACGGTCGGCGACGGCTCGCCGGGCCCGGCGCCGGGTCCAGCTCATCTTCCAGGATCCGTCCTCGGCGCTGGATCCCCGGATGACCGTCGGTGCCTCGATCGCGGAAGCCTTCCGGGCCACCGGCCGGTTGCCCCCGCCCGCCGAACGCCGCCGGCGTGTCGCCGAGGTGCTCGACCGGGTCCACATCGACCCGTCCCGGGCCGGTGACCTGCCAGCGGCCTTCTCGGGCGGGCAGCGGCAGCGCATCACCATCGCCCGGGCGCTCGCCGCGGACCCCGACGTCCTCATCGCCGATGAGATCACGTCGTCGCTCGACGTCTCCGTGCAGGGAGTGATCCTGAACGTGCTGCGGGAGGTGATCGCCGAGCTGCGCCTGACCGTGCTGTTCATCTCGCACAACATCGCGGTCGTCCGCTACATGTGCGACACAGTGAGCGTCATGCGGCACGGCCGGATCGTCGAATCCGGTGCGGCAGGGAGTCTGCTCGCCTCGCCGCGGGAGCAGTACACGCGCGAACTGCTGGCCGCCGTACCCGTCCTCGGTGATCGTCCCGATTGGGACGCGTGACCGCCCGCCCACCGGAACAGGAAACGCTCAGCGATGTACGAGGCATTCACCACCAGTGGTCCGGTCGGCGGTATCCGGGCGGAGGGCGTCCTCGAGTTCCGCGGCATCCCCTTCGCCGGTCCGATCGGTGGCGCGGCCCGCTTCCGGGCGGCGACACCGCCGCCCCCCTGGACCACGACCTATCCCGCCGTCACCTGGCCGCGGATGGCACCACAGCCATGGGGCGACATGAGTCGCGAACTCGCCACCTATCACGGCCTGCTCTTCGGTGAACCGTACGAGACCTCGGCGACCGAGGACGGCCTGTACCTCAATCTGTGGACGCCGGCTGCCGACGACGCCCGCCGTCCGGTCATGGTGTGGTTGCACGGTGGCGGGTTCTTCTTCGGACAGCCGACACGACGCCGCGAGAACGGGCGGATGCTCAGTGCCGCCGAGGATGTCGTCGTCGTCGCCCCGTCGCACCGGCTCGGACTGCTCGGCTATCTCGACACCCGGGAGACCCTGGGCGGCGACGCCAATGTGGGCCTGCGGGACATCATCCTGGCATTGCACTGGGTACGGGACAACATCGCTGCGTTCGGCGGCGACCCGGACAACGTCACGATCTTCGGCGAGTCCGGCGGTGGGATGAAGGTGGCGGCGCTGCTGGCCGTGCCTTCGGCGGCGGGCCTCTTCCACAAGGCTGTGTGCCAGAGCCATGTCATGCCCCTGCCCGGGGTGCCGGGCGGACTGGGCACCCGGGCGTCCCGGGCCGTTCTCGACGCCGTTCTCGACGTGGTGGGCGATCCTCGAACGCTGCTGGATCGGCCCGCGGCCGAACTCGCCCTGATCGCGCCGCCGGCTCACCTCGGCTGGCAGCCGGTGCTCGACGACGAGACGTTGCCCATACCCGTGGCGGACGCACTGGCCGCGGGCGCATCCGCGGAGGTGCCGCTCCTGCTCGGCACGAACGCGGACGAGGCACGCGTGCTCCATCACGGGCGGATGCCCTCGACAACGGCCGAGCTCGCGGGCGTCCTGCCCGCCCCCGCCCCGGTCGTCCGTCACTATGTCGGCGACGCACCCGCGGGCACCGGGCTCTTCCACCGGGCCGCCGAGCGCGCCCTGACCGACGGGGAGGTCCGGATACCCGCGATCGGCTTCGCCGGCCTCAAGGCCTCCGCCGGGGCGGCATCGGTATTCATGTACGTCCTGCGCTGGCGCAACCCGGCCCGGCCTGACATCGGCGCGGGACATGGCGTGGAGACGCCTATGGTGTTCGGAACTGTCGACGCGGTCCCGGCATTGCGCGACGAACCATCCGCGTACGTGCTCTCCGCCGGCATGCGTGCGGCGTGGGCCGCGTTCGCCCGCGACGGTGTGCCGACCGTCGGCGGCCTGCCGTGGCCCGCGTACACCGTCTCCCGCCGGGACACGGTGATCTGGGACGTGCCTCCCTCCGTCGAGTCCGACCCCGGCGGCGACGACCGGCGCGCCTGGTCCTGACGGGCCGGCCGGGATCGCCCGGCCGGGCCCGTGTGCGTGCGGCTCAGTCGAAGGCGGGTGCTGGGCCGAGGGAGTTGAGAGCCCTGACGACGACCTGCTCCTCGTAGCGATAGTGGTCCTCGAGCCGGGTGGCCAGGTCCTCCAGGTCGAGGCGGAGCCGGGCGGGGTCGGTGCGGCCCGGCTCGTACGCGTCGATCAGGGTCGTCAGCTCGTCCCGCAGGCGGGCGACCACGACGTGCTCGGCGCCGAGACGGTCCAGCAGCGGCGCCAGTGCCGGGAAGCGCTGGGCGAGCATCGGGAAGGCGCCCCGGTCCTCGCCCGTGTGGTGCTGGGTCAGCGCGGTGCAGAATTCCAGGCAGTGCCGGCGCATCTCCTGGCCGAGACCGGGCCGGTCGGACTCCAGCGGCTCGTCGCCGCCCGCGACGAGCCGGTCGACCTGTCCGCGCAGGGCGGTGAGGTCGGTGCGCAGCCAGTCGTGGCTCTCCACCAGGAAGTCGCCGAGGCCGCGGGTCCAGTCCACTGCGGACGTGTCGATCCGGGTCAGGGTGACGACCGGGATCGTTCGGCTGGTCCTGCGCTGGTAGTCGCCGAAGCCGGGGTCCGCGGCGACCACCTTGGCGAACAGCTCGTCGCGGTCGGCGCCGGCCGGGGCGGCGGCGACCGCCTCGTACGTCTCGGTGCCGGTCTCGACGGTGACGACCGGGTTCGTGAGGATGTTGTGGTACCAGGCGGGGTGTTTGTCGGCGCCCATCGCCGAGGCGACCACCACGGGCACCCCGTCGATCGTGAGGTACGCCAGCGGGCTCGTGCGGGACTTGCCGGAGCGGGCGCCGACGGTGGTCAGCAGCGCCAGCGTGGCGCCCTCGAACGGGCCGCCGACGCGGCCCCCGTTCGCGCGGAACTCGGCGATCACGTGCTGCTGGAAGGCGTTGAGGTCGAAGCCGGTGTCGGTCATGCGTTCCTTGTCGTCCGGTGGGAGAGCCGGAGGCAGGGGCGGCACCAGGGCGGGAAGGGCACAGTCGTCCGTATGGTCGATCACTCGACGGAGGGCGCCATCCAGCACCGCGACTGCGGTGCGTGGGGATGGAGCAAGAGACGGACGCGCGCCGATCTCTCAATGGCGAAGCCACAACCTCCGGATAGGCCCATACGGGGCTCGAAGGAACCCTACGTCCGCCGGACGGCGTTGGCAATCAGGTCAGCGCTATGCCGGTCTGCTCGGCGCACAACCGCAGCAGCGCGTCCTGGGTCGCGGGGTCCTGCTCGGCGGGGCCGGGCTGCCAGGCGCGCTCGGTGTCATAAAAGCCGGGCGGCCGGGTCGCGCCGGTGGCGAGGCGGGCCAGCCGGTCGCCGGCGTGTTCCGGGGACAGGGGCGCGTTGTCGCCGCTGCGCGCGGTCATCCGGGTCGCGACCCAGCCCGGGTCGAAGGCCAGCCCCTCGGTCTGCGGGCGGTGGCGGCTCAGGCCGAGCGCGATCAGGATCTGGTGCAGCTTGGTGGTGCAGTAGGCCTCGCGGCCGTCGAACGGGCGGTGCGCGTAGCTCGGATCGTCCAGGTCGAGCACGCCGGCCCCGGCCAGGGCCGACGAGGTGAGGATCAGCCGGCGGGGCGGCGGGAGCAGGGCGGCGAGGGCGTAGCCCGACAGGGTGTTCACCTGGAAGGTGGACTCGATGCCGTCCTCGGTCAGCTCCCGCTCGCGCGCCTGCATCCGGGCCACGCCGGCGTTGAGGACGATCGTGTCGTACGGCCCGTGGGCGATGGCCTGCTTCGCCAGGTCCCGCGTCTGCCGCAGCGAGGCGAGGTCGCCGGTCACCACGGCGGCAGCACCGTCGACGCCGATCTCGGCGGCCCGCTTCCCGTCGCGCGCGTGCAGCACCACCTCGTGCCCCTGCCCGATCAGCGCGACCGCCGCCGCCCGCCCGATGCCCGTCGATGATCCCGTGATCAGAATTCTCGCCACGGCCACGGACCCTACTTCACCGTGCCGCGCGTGCTGACCGCCGCGTACGGCAAGCTCCGATCAGCGCATCCGGGAGCGGAGGACGTCGAACTCGCAGCCGGGGGTGTCCGGGTCGAAGCCGTGCTCGATCAGCCAGCGGGAGGCGGCGAGGCTGCGCAGGGACCACCAGGCGCGGATGACGGTGCGGTCGGCGCCGGGGCCGTAGCCGGTGAGCAGGTCGTCGAGGCGTTCCTCGTGGCCGAGGGTGAGGGTGGCGAGGTCGGCCATGGGGTCGCCGGGGGCGGCCTCGGACCAGTCGATGATGCCGGTGAGCTCGTCGCCGTCGGTGAAGACGTGGGTGATCTGCAGGTCGCCGTGGGTGAACGCCGGTTCCCACGGTCGCAGCGCGGCTTCGGCGATCTCGCGGTTGCGGCGGATCACCGCGGCGGGCAGGACGGCGTTGTCGAGCAGCCAGGCGCATGCGGTGTCGAGGTCGGCGGTCACGTCGTCGAGCCGCGGGCCCGGCCAGGGTGGCAGCGGCGCGGCGTGCAGCCGGCGGATGGCGGCGCCGGCCGCGGCCCACGCTGCCGGCGAGGCGGTGGAGGGCTTACCGAGGACGCCGAGGGCGGTGCCGGGCACGGCGGCGATGGCGAGTACGGGCGGCTGGTGCCAGAGGACCGGCGGGGTCGGGACCGGGGCGAGGCCCATCGCGCGGATCTCGGTGGCGGCGTGGGCCGGGTCGCCGTCGACCTTGAGAAACACCTCGCCGACGCGCAGGGTGGCGCGCCGGCGGTGGGCGACGACGACCTCGACGGTGTCCATACCGGCCATCCTGGCGGGGACGGCCGGTGGTGTCGCGCGATTAAGCGCGATCAAAAGGACGTCAGAACCTCACTTCGCCCTGGTTGTAGACCCGGGGCTGGAAGTACGACGCCTGGATCTCGGCGTTGCTGTTGTTGCCGCGCAGCTGCTCTGACCAGAGCATGAAGTACGCCCACCGGGGCTGGCTGTCGAGCAGGGCGGCGGTGGGGACCTTGCCCAGCTCGGCGATCGCGATCGGTTTGCCGGCCGCGATCGACTGGAGCTGGGCGTAGTCGGCGGCCGACGGGTAGTTCTTGTACC
>CAKUMG010000029.1 GCA_934667465.1 uncultured Actinoplanes sp.
CCCCAGCCCCACGCCTGGCCTTTGCTGATGGCGAGCAGCAGCGAGATCAGCGCGACGGACAGGATGCCGGTGCCGACCAGGTCGAGGCGGCCGGGGGTGCGTACGGGCGATTCCTTCATCCCGAAGATCGCGCCGAGCAGGGCGACGACGACCAGGACCAGGGGCAGCCAGAACAGCCAGTGCCAGGAGAGGTTCTCGACGATCGGGCCGGCGGCGACGATGCCGATGCCCGCGCCGACGCCGAAGATCGCCGAGATGAGGCCGACGGTGACGCCGACCTTCTCGCGGGGCAGCTCGTCGCGGACCATGCCGATCGACAGCGGCAGGATGGCGCCGGCCGCGCCCTGCAGGGCCCGGGCGACGATCAGCACCGCCAGGTTCGGGGCGAGGGCGGCCAGCAGGGTGCCCGCGGCCAGGATGCCGAGCACGGCGATGAGGACCTTGCGCTTGCCGGCCATGTCGCCGAGGCGGCCGAGGATCGGCGTCAGGACCGACGCGGACAGCAGGTAGGCCGTCACGATCCAGCTGGCGTCGCTGGTGGAGACGCCGAGGTCGCGACCGATCGTGGCCAGCGCCGGCGACACCAGCGACTGGAGCACCGCGAAGGCGAGTCCGCCCAGCGACAGGTAGAGCACCAGCATGTTGCCGCCGGTGCGGGGCTCCGCGCCCGTGGCGGTGCCGGCCGGCTCCTCGATGGTCTGAGTCATGTCTCCCCGAATCCTGATGTAAACGCTTGCTGACCCCAGTATTGACCATGCAGCCGGTAAGTCAACAATTGCTTACGTCACACCCGGCGAGATTCCCCCACCCGATGTCAGCGCATGTTTACATGTTGTCTCGGTCGCGTTACGCTGCGGTGAAGGACGAAGGGATGGCCCGTGACAGCACAGCCGGAAGCGACCTCACCCGGAACGGTCTGTGACGGAGAGCAGCCGCGGCGCCGCAACGCCGCCCAGACCCGCGAGGCGCTGCTCAAGGTCGCGAAATCACGCTTCGCGCGGTACGGCTACGCGACCACGACCGTCCGCGAGATCGCGGACGACGCCGGCGTCAACGTCGCGCTGATCAACCGCTACTTCACGTCCAAGGAGGGCCTGTTCGAGGCCTGCCTGGAGACCGCGATGACCGAGATGGATCAGGAGACGGCGGCGCGGTCCCTCGACGAGGTCGCCGCGCGGATCGGCCACCGCATTGCGGGACAAGCCGACGACAGCCGTACGCACGAAGCGTTGCTGATGCTCATCCGCTCCTCCGGCGACGAGCGCACCGAGGAACTGCGCCGGGCGATCCTGCGCAGCTTCAGCGTCCGGCTGGCGGCCTCCGTCGGCGGGCAGGCGGACCCGGCCCGCCTGCTCCGCGCGCAGGTGGTCCTCTCGGCCGCGCTCGGGATGACGCTGATGCGCTCGCTGGTCGGGGTGGAGCCGATCGCCTCGGCCGGCGAGGAGGAGCTCTCCGGCGCCCTCTCCGACATGATCAGGGCGCTGCTGCCCGACGATGGGGATGCGTCACCACCAGCACCGGGCGCGCCGACTTCTTGATCAGCTCGAGCGGGACGCTGCCCAGCAGCCGCTGCGCCACGGCCGGGCGGCTGCTCGAGCCCACCATGATCAGGTCGGCGGACTCGGACTCGGCGAACGCGAGGATGCGTTCGAGGGGCCGGCCCGGCAGGACGGTGCCGGTCGCCGCCACGCCCGCCTCGGTGAGCCGGCGCTCGGCCGCGGCCACGGCCTGCGCGGCGCGTTCCACATAGACCGTACGGGGAACCGCACTGAGCCTTTCCAGCTCGACCTCGTCGACGGCGACCACCGCCACGGACGCGCCGGTCTGCTCGGCGAGATCCACGGCGGCGTCGGCCACCCAGGGCTCGTCGGCGTCGGGTTTGACAGCAAGCACGATGCGCATGTCGTCCTCCGGTTCCGCCTGAAGTTGACCGTCCTCATCGTCCCCGCCCAGCGGGTGTGCCGCAAATCACCTACGGTAGAGGCGGACCCAGGGCGATCAGGCGACGGGGAATCGGCCGCCGGCATCGCCGATGCCCAGGCGGAGGTGGCGCGGCCATGGCGGAAGCGGGAACACGCGACGAAACCCCAGGATCGGGTGAGCCGACCCTGAAGCGGGTGATGGGCCCGGGTCTGCTCCTGCTCTTCGTCGTCGGCGACATCCTCGGCACCGGCGTCTACGCCCTCACCGGCCGGGTCGCCGCGGAGGTCGGTGGCGCCGTCTGGCTGCCGTTCCTGTGCGCGTTCGTGGTGGCGCTGCTCACCGCGTTCAGCTATCTCGAGCTGGTCACGAAGTATCCGCGCGCGGCCGGCGCGGCGCTCTACACGCACAAGGCGTTCGGCATCCACTTCCTCACGTTCATCGTCACGTTCGCGGTGATGTGCTCGGGCCTCACCTCGGCCTCCAGCGCGTCCAAGGCGTTCGCGGAGAACTTCGGCGAGGCGTTCGACATCTCGCTCGGCGAGGGGCTCGGCCTGACGGCGATCGCATTGGGCTTCATGACGCTGATCGCGCTGGTCAACTTCCGCGGGGTCGGCGAGAGCGTCAAGCTCAACGTGCTGCTCACCTGCGTCGAGCTGACCGGCCTGCTGATTGTGATCGGCATCGGCGCCTGGGCGATCGGCGGCGGCGAGGGCGACCTGTCGCGGCTCGGCGACTTCAACACCGCCGAGGGCGAGTCCCCGTTCTTCGCCGTCACCGCGGCCACCGCGCTGGCGTTCTTCGCCATGGTCGGCTTCGAGGACTCGGTCAACATGGCCGAGGAGACCAAGGATCCCGTACGCATCTTCCCCCGCGTCATGCTGATCGGCCTCACCGTGACCGGTGTGATCTACGTGCTCGTATCGATCTCGTCGGTCGCCCTGGTGTCCCCCGAGGACCTCGGCGAGGGCGACGCGCCGCTGCTCAAGGTCGTCGAGGCGGGCGCGTCGGCGTTCCCGCTGTGGATCTTCGCGTTCATCACGATGTTCGCGGTCGCCAACTCCGCCCTGATCAACATGCTCATGGCCAGCCGCCTGCTCTACGGCATGGCGAACGAGCGCGTGCTGCCCCGCATCCTCGGCCGGCTGCACCCCGGGCGGCGCACCCCGTGGGTGGGCATCGTGTTCACGACCGTGATCGCGTTCGGCCTGATCTGGTTCGCCGACCTCACCGCGCTCGGCGGCACCACGTCACTGCTGCTGCTCTGCGTCTTCACCGTCGTCAACATCGCGGTCCTGGTCCTGCGCCGCGATCGGGTCGAGCACCGGCACTTCCGGGCACCGACCGCGATCCCGGTGATCGGCGCGATCGCCTGCGCCTACCTGGCGAGCCCGCTGTCCGGCCGCGCCGCCGACGACTACCGCGTCGCGGGCGTCCTGCTGCTCGTCGGCGTCGTCCTCTGGGCGATCACCTGGGCCGCGTCCCGCCGGAGCGCTTCACGCCGAGCGGGCTGAACCGGCACATCCGTGAGGTACGCGTCCTGGGCGCTGCTCGGCCCCGGCACCGTGTTTCTCGTCATCCGGCGGCCGTTCGGCACCGACTGGCCGCTCGCCCCCGGTGCTGTTCCTGGTCGACGTCTTCCTGGTGCTCGCCCGTTTGGCGCCCGGCAGGGAAAGGCTCCCGCGCTTCGTGCTGCTGGCCCTCGCGGTCTATCTGGCCCTCTGGTCGACGGCGGCGTACGCGAGCTACCGCGGTGGCCGGGACGCGGTGCGGCTCGCCGTAACGGTGCAAGAAAGCGACGAACTACGCTTCGAGTACGCCCGCCGACCTCGATCAGAGCTGGTGCTCTCCGCTGTCGACGTAGAGGTCGGAGTCGAGGATGCGGCGCATGGTGGGGATGGGCAGGGCCGGCTTCATGGCAGCGCTCGCGGCCGCCCGGACCCGCGAGCAGTTCCGGCAGGCGGCCGGGAGAGATCTGCGGCGCCGTCGCGGCCGTCGATTGCACTGCCGGGGCCGGGTCGCGGGTCAGCCGGTCGATGACCCTTGCCGGGGCCTCCGGGTCGAGCGCGGCCAGCAGGCGTACGAACGCCGCCTCGGCCAGGGCCTGCCGCGCCCCGCTTCGGTCGGCCGGGCGACCTTGTCCCGCGCTGTCCTCGAAGTGGTGCCCGGTTTCGAGCATGCGCGGCTTGGCTGGGTAGTTCGGGGGAGTGGGCGCGGCCCGGCCGGTGGGGCTGGGAGGCTCACAGTTGGGTGTCAGCCCCGATGCAGGAAAGGGGTGACACCCGGCAAGCTTTCGGGAGCGTCGGGCAAGAGGTCCGCGCCCCGATCGGGAGGAGAGTCATGTCGTTGTTCTGGCGGATCTTCTCCCTGAACGCGGCCGTGATGACGGTCGCGGCGCTGCTGCTTCTCTTCACGCCGGTGACCGTGTCGACGACGGCGCGGGCGACCGAGACGGCGATCGTGCTGGCCGGGATGGTGGTAACGCTGATCGCCAATGCCGCGCTGCTGCGGGTCGGGTTGCGGCCGCTGGCGCGGTTGACGCGGGTGATGACGACGATCGACCTGCTGCGGCCCGGGACGCGGCTGGTGGCCGAGGGGCGCGGGGAGGTCGCCGGGCTGATCGAGGCGTTCAACACGATGCTGGAGCGGCTGGAGACCGAGCGGGCGACCAGTGCCGCGCGGGCGTTGTCGGCGCAGGAGGCCGAGCGGCACCGGATCGCGCAGGAGCTGCACGACGAGATCGGGCAGACGCTGACCGCGGTGCTGCTCGATCTGAAGCGGATCGCGGACAGCGCGCCGCCCGGGGTGGGCGGGCAGCTGCGGCAGGCGCAGGACAGCACCCGCAACAGCCTGGACGAGCTCCGGCGGATCGCGCGGCGGCTGCGGCCCGGGGTGCTGGAGGAGCTCGGGCTCGCCAGTGCGTTGCGCGCGCTGGCCACGGAGTTCACCACCGTGGGCATGTCGGTGCGGCGGAAGGTGGGCGCGGATGTGCCCGCGCTGAGCAAGGACGCGGAGCTGGTGGTCTACCGGGTGGCGCAGGAGGGGCTGACCAATGCCGCGCGCCATGCGAAGGCGGAGCACGTCGACCTGTGCCTGGAGCGGATCGGCAGCCACGGGGTGCGGTTGATGGTCCGCGACGACGGGCGCGGGCTGCGGGGCGCCCCCGAGGGCGCCGGCATCCGGGGGATGCGCGAGCGGGCCCTGCTCGTCGGCGGCCTGCTGACCGTGCAGAGCGAGGAGAGCGGCGGTACGACCGTGAAACTGTACGTGCAGGGAAAGGTGAGCGAGTGACGACCCGCATCCTGCTTGCCGACGACCACGCGCTGGTGCGCCGCGGCGTCCGGTTGATCCTGGACGCCGAGCCCGACCTCGAGGTGATCGGCGAGGCTGCCGACGGTGCCGAGGCCGTGACCCTGGCGAAGGCGGACCCGCCCGACCTGGCCGTGCTCGACATCGCGATGCCGCGGATGACCGGCCTGCAGGCCGCCCGCGAGCTGAGCCGGGTCCAGCCGGACCTGCGCATCCTGATGCTGACCATGTACGACAACGAGCAGTACTTCTTCGAGGCGCTGCGGGTGGGTGCCGCGGGGTACGTGCTCAAGTCCGTCGCCGACCAGGACCTCGTCGAGGCGTGCCACGCGGCCATGCGCGACGAGCCGTTCCTCTATCCGGGCGCGGTCACCGCACTGGTTCGCGACTATCTGGAACGGGCCCGCTCGGGCACCGGCATTCCCGAGCGGGCCGTCACCGAACGCGAGGAGGAGGTCCTCAAGCTCGTCGCCGAGGGCCATTCGACCAAGGAGATCGCCGAGCTCTTGTTCATCAGCGCCAAGACCGTCGAGCGGCACCGCTCCAACATCCTGTCGAAGCTCGGCCTGCGGGACCGGCAGGAACTCACCCGGTACGCGATCCGCGCCGGGCTCATCGAGCCCTGACCGGGAGAGGAAGCACATCATGCTCGGCTTGTTGATGGCGCACGCCCTCGCGGCGCTGCTCGCCCCCGTTCTGATCCGGTTGCTCGGCAACCGGGCGCTCTATCTGCTCGCGCTCGTGCCGGCCTCGGCCGCCGGGTGGGCCGCCCTGCACACCGGCGAGGTCCGGGTCGAGTCCGTGCCGTGGGTGCCGCAGCTCGACCTCGAGCTGGCCCTGCGGATGGGCCCGCTGCCGTGGCTGATGCTGCTGGTCGTCGGCGGTATCGGGGCGGTCGTGCTCGCGTACTGTGCGCACTATTTCGATGACCGTGACCCCAACCTCGGGCGTTTCGCGGCGGTCTTCCTGGGCTTCGCCGGCGCGATGACCGGCCTGGTCGTCTCGGACGATCTGATCCTCATGTACGTGATGTGGGAGCTCACCACCGTCTTCTCGTACCTGCTCATCGGGCACAGCCCGGAGAAGGCCGCGAGCCGCCGCGCCGCCACGCAGGCGCTGGTCGTGACGACCGCGGGCGGGCTCGCCATGCTCGTGGGCATCGTGATGCTCGGCGAGCACGCCGGCACGTACCGCTGGTCGGAGATCGCGTCCGCTCCGCTGCCGGGCACCGCCTATCTGGCGACCGCCGCGGTGCTCGTGCTGCTCGGCGCGCTCAGCAAGTCCGCGATCTTCCCGTTCAGCTTCTGGCTGCCCGCGGCGATGGCGGCACCGACCCCCGCGTCGGCCTATCTGCACGCCGCGTCCATGGTCAAGGCCGGCGTCTTCCTCGTCGGGATGCTCGGCCCCGTGCTGGCGGAGCAGGCACCCTGGCGGCCGGTCACGATCGTCGCCGGTGTCGTCACGATGCTGCTCGGCGGCTGGGCCGCGATGCGGCAGAACGATCTGAAACTGCTTCTCGCGTACGGCACCGTGAGCCAGCTGGGGCTGCTGACGCTGGCCCTGGGCGCCGGATCGCGTACGGCCGCACTTGCGGGCTCTTTGCTCCTGCTCTCGCACGCGCTGTTCAAGGCCACGCTGTTCATGGTGGTGGGCATCGTCGACCACACGACGGGCACGCGGGACCTGCGCGAGCTCAGCGGGCTCGGCAAGGCCAAGCCGGCGCTCGTGGCCGTCGCCGCGCTGGCCGTCGCGTCGATGGCCGGGGTGCCGCCGCTGGCCGGGTTCGTGGGCAAGGAGACGCTGTTCGCCGCGTTCGAGCACGGCGGCACGACCGACCGGCTCGTGCTCATCGCGCTGGTCGCGGGGTCGGGGCTGACTGTCGCGTACGGGCTGCGGTTCCTGTGGGGTGCCTTCGCGCGCAAGGACGGTGTGGAGGCGACGGAACCGCACCGGGCGGGCTGGGCGTTCCTGGCGCCGGCCGCGCTGCTGGCGGTCGCGGGCATCGTCGCCGGCGTGGCGTCCCCGGCGCTCGACAAGGTGCTGGCCCGGTACGCCGACGGGTTCCCGGCCGAGGGCCCCGTCTACCACCTGGGGCTGTGGCATGGCTTCGGGCTGCCCGTCCTGCTGTCGGTCATCGTGTTCGCGCTCGGCATCGCGCTCTACTACGGGCAGCGCCGCGGCCGGGAGTGGCCCGCGCGGCTGTTCCCGGCGGGGGAGAGCGTCTATCAGCGGATCATGCGCGGCGTCGACCGGACCGCGGTCGAGGTCACCGGCGCCTCGCAGCGCGGTTCGCTGCCGTTCTCGCTCGGCATCATCCTGCTCGTGCTCGTCATCATCGGCGGCGTCACGCTGGGCCTCGGCGCGCCCTGGCCCGCGGGCATCCGGCTCTGGGACAGCCCGCTGCAGCTCGTGGCCGGGGCAGTGATCGTCGCGGCCGCGCTGATCGCCGCGCAGTCCCGGCACCGGATGACCGCGATGATCCTGGTCGGCGTCTGCGGCTACGGCGTGGCGGTGCTGTTCGTGCTGCACGGCGCCCCCGACCTGGCGCTCACCCAGTTCCTGGTCGAGACCGTCACGATCGTGATGTTCGTGCTGGTCCTGCGGCGGCTGCCGGTCCGCTTCTCGGCCCGCCCGCTGCGCACCAGCCGGATGATGCGCAACGCGCTCGGGCTCGCCGTCGGCGTCGTCGCGGCCGGGATGGCGTACGCGGCGGTCAGCGGCCGCACGGCCACGCCGATCTCGGTGGACTTCCCGGACCTCGCGGTCTCCTACGGCGGCGGCCACAACATCGTCAACGTGGCGCTGGTGGACATCCGCGCCTGGGACACCATGGGAGAGATCTCCGTGCTGGTGGTGGCCGCCACCGGCGTGGCCAGCCTGATCTTCCGGCGCAGCGAGGCGCTGCAGCGGCGCCGCGCGGAGCGGACCGAGATCACCACCGACGCGGGCCCCGGCTGGCTGCGCGCCGGCGACAGCCCGGAGGCCCGGCGGCAGTCGATCATCCTGCAGGTCATGGCGCGGCTGATCTTCCACATCATCCTGCTCTTCTCGATCTACCTGCTCTTCTCCGGCCACAACGCCCCCGGCGGCGGCTTCGCCGGCGGCCTGGTCGCCGGGCTCGCGCTGGTCACCCGCTATCTGGCGGGCGGCAGGCGGGAGCTGAACGCGGCCGCGCCGGTCGACGCCGGCCTGCTGCTCGGCGGCGGCCTGCTGCTCTCGGTCGGCACCGGGGCGGCGGCGATGATCGCCGGCGGCGAGATGCTGCAGAGCGCCCTCGTCGACTGGCACGTGCCGGTCATCGGCCACATCCACTTCGCCACGTCGACGTTCTTCGACATCGGCGTGTACCTGATCGTCGTCGGCCTGGTCCTGGAGATCCTGCGCAGCCTCGGCGCCGAGCTGGACCGCCAGTACGAGGTCGCCGCATCCGGAAAGGAGGACCAGGCATCATGACGCCCAACCTCGTGTACGTCATCATCATCGGCGTCCTGTTCGCCGCCGGGGTCTCCATGCTGCTCGAACGCAGCCTGACCCGGGTGCTGATGGGCATGATCCTGCTCGGCAACGGCGTGAACCTGCTGATCCTGCTCGGCGGCGAGGCAGGCACCCCGCCCATCGTGGGCGACGGGCCGCAGGAGGACATGGCCGACCCGCTGCCGCAGATCATGATCCTTACGGCCATCGTGATCACGCTGGGCATGACGGCGTTCCTGCTCGCGCTCGCGTACCGGAGCTGGGCCATGTCCGGCCACGACGAGGTGCAGGACGACGTCGAGGACCAGCGGATCATGCTGCTCGCCGAGCGCGACGAGGGCTCCGGCGCGGACGACGCCGACGTCGAGCCCGGCGACGCCCCGCACGCCACCGAGACGCCCGCCCCGATCGGGGGTGTGCGATGACGTGGCTCGTGCCGCTGCCGGTGGTCATGCCTTTGCTGGGCGCCGCGCTCACGCTCATGATGGGTGGCAGGCCGCGCGCGCAGCGTACGGTCAGCCTCTCGGTGCTGACCGCGACCATGCTCGTCTCGGGCGCGCTGCTCTGGCTCTCCACCACCGAGGGCGCGCAGGTCGTCGCCGTCGGCGGCTGGGTGGCGCCGCTGGGCATCGTGCTCGTCGCCGACCAGCTGGCCGCGCTGATGCTGGTCGTGTCGTCGGCCGTGACCGTGTGCGTGCTCGTGTACTCGATCGGGCAGGGCAACGCCGACGGGCACGAGGAGACGCCGCTGTCGGTGTACCACCCGACGTATCTCGTGCTCACCGCCGGCGTCACCAACGCGTTCCTCGCCGGCGACCTGTTCAACCTGTACGTGGGCTTCGAGATCCTGCTGGTCGCCAGCTACGTGCTGCTGACGCTGGGCGGCACGTCGTCGCGGATCCGCGCCGGAACCACGTACGTCGTCGTCAGTCTCCTGTCGTCGGTCATCTTCCTCACCGCGATCGGCCTGGTCTACGCGGCCACCGGCACGCTTAATCTGGCGCAGCTGGTGGAGCGGCTCGACCAGCTGCCGGACGGGCTGCGGCTGCTGCTGCAGGCGATGCTGCTGCTCGCGTTCGGCATCAAGGCGGCGGTCTTCCCGCTGTCGTCGTGGCTGCCGGACAGCTATCCGACCGCGCCCGCGCCGGTCACCGCGGTCTTCGCGGGCCTGCTCACCAAGGTCGGCGTCTATGCGATCATCCGGACCGAGACGCTGCTGTTCCCGGGCGGGCGCGCCACCGTCGTGCTGCTGATCGTCGCCCTGCTCACCATGGTGGTGGGCATCCTCGGCGCGGTCGCGCAGACCGACATCAAGCGGCTGCTGTCGTTCACGCTGGTCAGCCACATCGGCTACCTGCTGTTCGGGGTCGGCCTGGCCACCCAGCTCGGCCTCTCCAGCGCCATCTTCTACGTGGTGCACCACATCACCATCCAGACCACGCTGTTCCTGGCCGCGGGCCTGATCGAGAAACGCGGCGGCAGCTCCGCCCTGGACAGACTCGGCGGACTGGCGCGGCTCTCCCCGGTGCTGGCGGCGCTGTTCCTGGTGCCCGCCCTCAACCTGGCCGGCATCCCGCCGTTCTCCGGCTTCATCGGCAAGCTCGGCCTGGTGCAGGCCGGCGTCGCCGAGGGCGGCGTGCTGCCCTGGCTGCTGGTCGGCGGCGGGGTGCTGACCAGCCTGCTCACGCTGTACGCGGTCGCCCGGGTCTGGAACCTCGCGTTCTGGCGCAGCCCGCACCCGGACATGCCGTCGTCGCCGGACTCGGCCGCCCGGCTGCCGCGCCTGATGGTGCTGCCGACAGCCGCGCTGGTCGTGTTCGGGATGGCGCTGACGGTCGTCGCCGGGCCGCTCTTCGAGATCGGCGACCAGTCCGCCGGGGACCTGATGCAGCGGACCGGTTATGTCGAGGCCGTCTTCGGAGACGTCACTGCAACTTCGGGGGGTACGCCGTGAGGGGCGCGCGCTGGCGGGACCGCGGCATCGCCGCCGCGGGGCTCACCGTGATCTGGGTGCTGCTGTGGGGATCGTTCACGCCCCTGACGATGGTCGGCGGGGTGCTCGTGGCGGTCGTCGTGCTCACCGTCTTCCCGCTGCCGGTCGTCTCGTACGCGGGGCGGATCCACCCGATCGGGGTCGCGCGGCTCGCCGCCCGGTTCGTGGTGGACCTGGTCGTTGCGAGCGTGCAGGTCGCGGCGCTGGCCTTCCGGTTCGGCCACGTGCCGCGCAGCGCCATCATCGCCGTCGAGCTGCGGGCCCCCTCCGACCTGGGCCTGACGCTGACCGCCGAGGCGCTCTCGCTGGTGCCCGGCAGCCTCATCGTCGAGGCCGACCGGGACAAGGGCGTCCTCTACGTCCACGTCCTCAACGTCGAGGACGAGGCGGCGGCCGACAGCTTCCGGCAGAACGTCCTCGACCTCGAGACCCGCATCATCCGTGCGTTCGGCTCCCGGCCGGAGCGTGCCGCCATCTCGCCCGGCGAACGCCGGCACGACCGCACGGAGGAGGTGCCCGCATGACGACAGTCCTTGCCGTGACCGTCACCGCGCTGCTCGCGGTGGGGGCAGCGCTCGCCCTGGTCCGCGTCGTGCGCGGGCCGTCCGTGCTCGACCGCATCGTGGCCACCGACGTCCTGCTCGCCATCGTCGTGGTGGCGATCGCGGCGGAGGCGGCCTTCACCCGGGACGCGACCGCGCTGCCGATCCTGGCGGTGCTGGCCGTGCTCGGCTTCATCGGCTCGGTGAGCGTGGCCCGGTTCGCCCGGTCCACGAGCCGTTCCGCCGGTGCGTCGTCGGCCGCGCAGAAGCGGGACGGCTCGCCGGACCTCACCGCTGTCGCCGAGGACCACGGCGCCGGGGACCCGTCCAACACGCCCGGATCGCCGGACCACGTGGCCACCGGGTCGTCCGAGCGCGCGCAGGCGGGTGAGGCACGATGACCGCCGTCCTGGACACGATCGCCTATGTCTGCCTGCTGGCGGGTGCCCTGCTGAGCCTCGCGGCCGGCGTAGCGCTGCTGCGGTTCCCGGACCTGCTGTCACGGATGCACGCCGCCACGAAGCCGCAGGTGCTCGGGCTGCTGCTGGTGCTGATCGGGTGCGCGCTGCGGCTGCGCGAGCTGACCGACATCACCACGCTGCTGCTGGTCGTCGTCTTCCAGATGGCCACCGCGCCGGTGGCGGCGCACATGGTGGGGCGGGCCGCCTACCGGGCCGGGCGGTGCCGGTCCGACCTGCTCGTCACGGATGAGCTGGCCGGGGCCGACACGTCCGGGTCGGGGATGAGCTCGGGGGCGTCCGTTCCTTCGGGGGCGGAGCCGGCCGCGGGGTCGGCCGCCGATGACGGCTCGTCGCCGGAGGAGCGGATCCCGGACGGTTCGCCGGAGGGTTCCGCGGGTGGTTCGCCGGCGGGTTCCACCGGAGCTGGAGCCGGGGACGGAGCCGGGGAGCCGGGGGCGGGTGCGGCGGGGGAGCCGGAGCCCGTGGGTGACCGGGGACGCTGAGGGCGATGGACGGGTACGGCACGCCGGCGCCCGGGGACGGCTCACCGCCGGCCGGGGACCACGACGTGCGGCTCACCGGCCGGGTGGCGGCGGCGCTGGCGGGGGACGAGCGACTGCGCGGGCAGGACCTCACCGTGCAGGTCCAGCACGCCGTGGCGATTTTGGGCGGCACCGTGGACGACGCCGCCCTGCACGACGTCGTGACCGGGCACGCGCGCGGCGTACCCGGGGTCCGGGACGTGTGCGACGGGCTGGTCGTGCGCTCGGGGCCGGCGACCGGGCCCTCGGGGGAGGCGGCTCTGTTCGGGGAGCTGGCCGCGCGGCTGGCCGTGCGCCCCGCGCCGGCCGGGCCACGGGTGACGACCCTCGGGCCGCGGTCCCACCCGCGCGTGACGGCGGTGCTGACGGTGCTGCGGCGTACGGCTGTGGTGACCGCGCTGCTGGCCGTGCTCATCGAGGTCGCCGGCGGGCTGGTCGCGCTCTTCGCCATCGGGGTCGTCGCCCGCCTCGCCGACCTCCTCTGGCGCCGCCGCAAGCGACGGTGACCACACGCCGGAAGCCGTGGAAACGGTGGCTGCTCCGGGCGGTCGTGGTGCTGGTGGTGGCCGTCCGCGCGCCGGAGATCCTCGCCGAGGGCGGCTGGCGCCGGTGGGCCCTGGTCGCCGGCGCGCTGGTGGTGGCCGTCGTGGCGATCAGCGACCTGGTCGCGCTGCTCCGGGCGTGCGGAGCAGCGCGATCCGGGGGACGCGGCCTAATCGCAGGCGGGCAGGCCCTCGAGGACGCCGTCGCGGTAGGCGGCGATGCGCTCGAAGGCCGTCGAGCCGGAGCCGTCGCCCGCGCGGCCGAAGGCGAGCAGGGCCGTGACCGCCTCGTCGAGGTCGCCGGGGGAGAGCGTGATGCCGTCGGCCGGGTTGTCGCGGGCCAGGATGTCCGCGGTCCAGGAGCCCGAGAGGCAGTCGATCGCCAGCTGGCCCTGCTTGTCGCGGGTGGTGATGCCGCGGCGGTCCTGGACGGCGCGGGCGAAGAGCTCGCCGAGCAGCATGCCGACCGCGTTGTCGCCGATGCGCTGGTAGAGCTGCGGGCCCAGCCGGGCGGTGTCGAACGCCGCGAAGTCGCCGTCCGGGCAGTAGAACGCCTGGTCCGGCGCCAGCTCGTCGGGGTTCGGGCAGGCCGGGGCGGTGCCCTGGAACACGTCGATGCGCAGCGGCTGCCAGGCGGTGCCGGTCAGCTGCGGATAGGCGCGTGCCCAGTACTCCTGGGCGTCGCGGGCGAGGGCGTTGACGGCATCCGCGTACGGGAGATCGCCCCCGCTGGCGGCGTCGGCGCGGCTGGTGAACGGCACCTCGGTGACGGGCAGGTTCCGGGCGTCGTAGCCCGCGCAGGTGGTGGGCCCCTCCTCGACGCCGTCCTGGAACGCGCGGATCCGGTCGAACGCGTTGCCGTGCGCGTTCGGGTCGGTGGCGGGCGTGCCCGGCTGGTCGCGCAGCATCAGCAGGCCCGCGACGGTGTTGTCGAGCTGCTCGGGGGTGACGCCCTCGAACGCCTCGGAGCGGCCCGCGAGCACGTCGGCCGTCCACGCGCCGGCGAAGCAGTCCGCCTGCTGCTCGAGGACCACAGTCGGCTCGTTGCCGCGCCCGAGCCGGGTCTGGATCGCGTGGCCGTACTCGTGCGCCATCACCACGCCCGCCAGCAGCGGCCCGAACTGCTCCTGCAGCTGCGGGATCAGCACCTGCGCGTCCCACGCGACGAAGTCACCGGCCGGGCAGTAGAACGCGTTCTGCTGGTACTCGCCGGGCTGGTCACCGCAGGCGGGCGGCGGATCGCTCTGCGTGTACGGGAAGAAGCCGCCGGCCAGCTTCTCGAACGGCTTGCCGCCGCTGATCCGCGGGTAGGCCGCCGTCCAGAACCGCTCGACGTCCGCGAGCGCCTCGGTCACCACCCCGTCGTCCGGCGCCACCACCCGCTCCGGCCCCGGCCCGACCACGATCGAGCATCCCGCCACCCCGAGCAGGGCGGCGGCCATCATCACCCGCAATGTACGCACGGCGCGCGTGTACCCCGCCGACGCGAGAATCATTCGGTGCGAGGCCCACCGAAGACAGCGGGCCCCGCCGTCGCCCGGCCGGGGGACCACCGTGCGGGTGTCCACATGAGTGATTGCGGCTGAACGGGCAGGTCGGGGCGGGTGTGACGGAAATCCTGATGATCGATGGCGGATAGAGCCGTCCGGAGAGGGAAGGCTGGCCGTATCTGCGGGTACCGGCGGCCCCAGCGGCGCGGCCCCCGGCGGTGGATCAGGCATCACGCGGTGCGGGAGGTAACGTGCTCAGTTCCCACGATCGTCGGCGATTCAACGACATCGTCTCCGGTCTGCTCGAGGAGGACCCGGGCTTCGCGACCCGGGAGCCGGCCCCGGCCCGGACCGCGCCGCGGCGGCCCGGTGTGGCGCTGCTGCTGTGGGCGAGCATGCCGTTCCTCGTGGCGCTCGGCGGCTGGTCGGGGGCGTTGCTCGCGGTGGTCGCGGCGGCGTACGGGCTGGTCCTGTGGTTCCGCCCCGACGAGCCGTCGCACCGCCACGAGTAGTCCGCCCGCCCCTGCTTCCGGGGCGCGTTGCGCCGGATCGCCTGCCCGCTGCCTGCGGATGGGCCGGGCCGTTGTGGGCCGGGGTGGCGGGTCGGCCGATCGGTTGCGCCGTCCGGAGGGTGACGCGCGCCGGTGGCGTACCGGATCATGCTTTTGATCATCGGTCCTGACCGGCGGAGGACGCCGCGCGCGACGGTGACCGAGGGCGAGGGGGATGGTCGTGGGTACGGGGTTGCCGGCCGACCGGGCGCAGGTGGGGATCACCGCCGCGGCGGCGAGCCTGCCCGAGGGGCGGATGACCAGCGCGGGCCTGCAGCGGCGGGTCGAGGGCGCGAGCGGGCTCACGTTCCCGGCCGGGTTCTTCGCCCGGGTGACCGGGATCCGGGAGCGGCGGATCGCCCGCGACGACGAGCAGGCCTCCACGCTGGCGATCCGGGCCGCCCGGGAGCTGTTCGCGCGGTCCGGGGTGCGCCCTGCCGACATCGACATGCTGCTGTTCGCGTCCGCGTCGCGCGACGTGACCGAGCCCGCCACCGCGCACATCGTGCAGGCGGGGCTGGGCACGTCCGCGCACGCGTTCGACATCGCCAACGCCTGCAACAGCTTCCTCAACGGCATCGACACGGCCCGCGCGTTCGTTCTCGCCGGCCGGGCCCGCCGCGTGCTGGTGGTCACCGGCGAGACGCCGACCCGGGCGATGCGCTGGCAGGTCAAGGACATCGCCGAGGCGCGTACGGGCTTCGCGGGCTACACGTTCGGCGACGCGGGCGCCGCGGTGCTGGTCGAGCCGGTGACCCGCGGCGGCATCCTGCACCTGCGGACGGAGACGTTCTCGGAGCACTGGACGGTCGGCGGGATCGCGGGCGGCGGCTCCCGGCACCCGCGCAGCCCGGAGCACACGTACTTCCACGGCAACGGCGCCGAGCTGCGCGACGTGTTCGAACGGTTCGGGGTCGCGGCCATCGAGAAGGTGCGCACCGACACGGGGCTCACCTGGGACGACTACGACCGCGTGCTGGTGCACCAGGTGACCGTGCCCTATCTGGACCGGTTCGTGGAGCTGACCGGGGTGCCCCGGGACAAGCTCGTCGTCACCGTGCCGGAGCTGGGCAACGTCGCCAGCGCCACGCTCGGCGTGCAGCTCGCCCGGATCGAGGCGGACCTGCGGCCCGGCGCCCGGGTCCTGTTCGTGGGTCTCGGCGGCGGCGTCAGCCTCATGACCATGGTCTGGGAGAAGTCGTGACGAGCCGGGCGCGGCGCCGGGACCGGGCCGTCTACCTGCGCAGCCACCCGGTGCTCTTCGCGGTGCTGGCCGCGGCACGGAGGTGGCCGGTGCGGCGGATCGGGGGGACGCTGCTGGTCAGCGGCGAGGCGGGGTACCGGGAGGCGCTGACCGGGATCGCGCTGGACCGCACCGCGCCCCGGTCCACGGGCGGGAGCGCCCGGCGGCTGACCGGCGGCGGGCTGCTGTTCGACCAGGACGGGGAGGAGCATCGGCTGGCGCGGCGGGCGCTCGCCCACGAGCTGAGCGCGGCGCAGGTGCCGCGATGGCGGCCGGTGTGGACGGCCGTGCTCGACCGGCGGCTGGCGCCGCTCGCGGACGGGGACGAGATCGACGTGGCCGAGGTGGTGGCGGAGCTCGCGGGGGCGACGGCTGCGGCGCTGACCGGGGTCGCGCCCGGCG
>CAKUMG010000030.1 GCA_934667465.1 uncultured Actinoplanes sp.
GCCATCGCGATCCAGACGCGCTGCCGCTGGCCGCCGGAGAGCTCGTCCACCGACCGGGCGGCGAGTTCGAGGGTGCCCGTGGCGGTCAGGGCCGCGGCCACGGCGCCGTCGTCCTCGGCGGTCCAGCGGCGGAACATGCCCTGGTGCGGGTGGCGGCCGCGGCTCACCAGGTCGGTGACCGTGATGCCGTCCGGGGCGATCGGGCCCTGGGGCAGGATGCCGAGCTTGAGCGCGACCTCGCGGCTGGGGGTGTCGTGGATCGACTTGCCGTCGAGCAGGACGGTTCCCGCGGAGGGCGGCAGGAGCCGGGCCAGGCCGCGCAGGAACGTCGACTTCCCGCAGGCGTTGGGGCCCACGATGATCGTGACCTTGCCCGCGGGCACCTGCATGGTCAGGTCGCTGACGACGCGGCGGTCGCCGTAGCCCAGGGACAGCCCCTCGGCCTGCAGCGTGGACGGTGCGGTCACGATCAGCCTCCTCCTCGTCCGGTTCGGTTGGCCGTGGCGAGCAGCCAGAGCAGATAGGGCGCGCCGACGACGCCGGTGATGACGCCGGCCGGGTAGGGGGTGGCGCCGACCAGGTGGGCGCCGATGAAGTCGGCGGCGAGCACGACGACCGCGCCGACCAGGCCGGCCGGCAGCAGCGTGGGGCGGCCGCCGCCGATGATGCGGGCGGCGATGGGGCTGGACATGAACGCCACGAACGCCACCGGGCCCGCGGCGGCGGTGGCGACGCCGGCCAGGCAGACTCCGACGACGAGCAGGGCCAGACGGTTGCGTTCGACGCTCATGCCGAGCCCGCGGGCCACGTCGTCGCCGAGCTGGAGGCCGGAGAGCGCCCGGCGCAGGATCAGCGCGGCGGGCAGCAGGATCGCGACGGCCACGGTGAGCGGCACGACCTGCTCCCAGGTGCGGCCGTTGAGGCTGCCGACCAGCCAGATCAGCGAGTCCTGGGCGGTACGGACGTCGGCCCGGGTCAGCAGGTACGAGGTGACGCTGGCGAGGGCTGCGCCGACCCCGATGCCGACGAGGACCAGCCGGTAGCCGCCGACGCCCTTGCGCCACGACAACGCGTACACGAGGGCGGAGGTGATCAGCGCCCCGGCGAGCGCCATCGCGGACGCGGTCAGGGCGCCGACCGACAGGATCGCGATCGCCAGGACGGCGGCCGAGCTGGCGCCGGCCGTGACTCCGATGACGTCGGGGCTGGCCAGCGGGTTGCGGACGAGCTGCTGGAAGATCGCGCCGGAGAGGCCGAACGCGAGCCCGACCAGGACGGCGGAGATGGCCCGGGGCAGCCGCAGCGTCTGCACGATGTAGTCGACCTGCGGCGGCGTCGGCTGCCCGAGCAGCGAGCGCACGATGTCGGGCAGGGACACCTGGAAGGACCCGTACGAGATCGACAGCACGAAGAGCGCGAGCACCACGGCGGCCAGGATCAGCGAGACCAGCCGGATGCGGGCCGCCTGGCGGCGGCGCTCCGAGACGACCGGGGAAAGAGTGTTCACAGCTCCGCCAGCCTCCGTCGCCGGGCCAGGGCCACGAAGATCGGCGCGCCGATCACCGCGGTCACGATGCCGACCTGCACCTCGGCCGGGCTCGTCACGATCCGCCCGAGCACGTCGGCCAGCAGCAGGAGCAGCGGGGCGAACAGCATCGAGTAGGGCAGCAGCCACCGGTAGTCGGGGCCGGTGATCATCCGCGCGACGTGCGGGACGACGAGCCCCACGAAGCCGATCGGGCCGGCCATGGCGGTGGCGGTGCCGCAGAGCAGCACGACCGCGACCCCCGCGATCATGCGGGCGGCCGCGACGTTCTGACCCAGCGAGGCGGCCACGTCGTCGCCGAGCGCCAGGGCGTTGAGCGAGCGGGTCGAGAGCAGCGCGACGGCGATGCCCACGGCCACGAACGGCAGGCCCTGCAGGGCGATGTCCATGCCGCGGCCGGCGAGCGAGCCGACCTGCCAGAAGCGGAACTGGTCGAAGGTCTCCACGTCGGTGAGCAGCACGGCGGTGGTGAACGACGTGAGGGCGGCCGACATCGCCGCGCCCGCGAGGGCGACTTTGACGGGCGTCGCGCCGCCGCGGCCCATCGAGCCGATGGCATAGACGATCACGGACGCGACGGCCGCACCGGCGAAGCCGAGCCAGACGTAGCCGGTCAGGCTGGAGATGCCGAGGATGCTGATGCCGAACACGACGAACAGCGCCGCGCCGGCGTTGACGCCGAGGATGCCGGGGTCGGCCAGGGGGTTGCGGGTCACCGCCTGGATCACCGCGCCGGCGAGGCCGAGCGCGGCGCCGGCGAGCAGACCGACGACCGTACGCGGCAGCCGCGACTCGGTGATGATCAGGTGCTGGCCCAGCTCGGGGTCCGGGTGGAAGAGCGCGTCCAGCACGGTCCCGAACGGGATGTCCTGGGCCCCCACCGCGAGGCTGAGCAGCGCCGCCCCGGCGACCGCCACCGCGCTGACCACGAGACCCGTGGAGAGCGCGGCGGCGCGCCGGACTCGCGTGTCCGGCATGGGTCAGCCCAGCGCGGAGGCGAGAAGCGGCGGGACGGTCTCCAGGGCGTACTTGTAGCCCAGGACCGAGTTGCTCGCGAACGCGGACGAGATGTCCTTGTTGTCGAGGTAGACGACGCGCCCGGCCTTGACCGACGGCACCGCCTGCAGCAGCTTGTCGGCCTTCACCTCGTCGGCGCTGACCCCGATCATGGTGACCGTGGTGAGGTCGGCGTCGAGCGTGTTCAGCTTCTCGTCGGAGATCTGGATGGAGAAGGTGTCGCCCTTGAGCGCCTCGATCTGCGGCGACGGGGTGAAACCCAGCTTGGCGAGGAAGTCGACGCGGCCGCTGCCGCCGACGTACGCGCCCCAGCCCCGGCTGGTCTTCGAGCCGGCCGCCACCGTCTTGCCCTTGAACTGCGGGTTCGCGGCGGCGACCGCCACGAACTGCGCCTCCAGGTCGGACTTGAGCTTCGCGGCCTCGGCCGACTTGCCCAGCGCCTTGCCGACCATGTCGAGCTGCTGCTCCCAGGTGGTCTTGTACGACTCGCCGCCCGCGGGGATGTCGACGACCGGCACGCCGAGCGCCGCGATCTGGTCGTAGCGGGCCCGCTCACCGCTGGCGCGGGTGTCCAGGATCAGGTCGGGCTCGAGCGCCGCGATCTTCTCCATGTCCAGCTCGAGCGTGCCGACCTTCTCCGGCGGCGTCGTGTACCTGCCCTGGTTCCACGGGCCCTGGCCGTCGCCGCCGAACGGGATCCAGTCGGCGTCGCCCACGGGCTGCACGCCGAGCGCGAGCGCGACCTCGGCGTCGCTCCAGCCGAGCGTGACGATCCGGGCCGGCTGCTTCTCGATCGTCACGTCACCGAACGCGGTGGCGATGGTGACCGGGAACTGGCCGCCGACCGAGCCGGAGGCGGCGGGCGCGGCGGCGTCGTCATCCGCGCCGGTCGTCGAACAGGCGGTCAGGGCGACGGCGGCGGCCACACCGGCCAGGAGGAGCCGCCGGCTCCGGGAGGGAACGAAACGCATGCTGGGGAGCTCCACGGATCAAGGGGGGATGCTCCCCACGGGATCACCGTGGGGAGCGGCGGGATCGTCAGCCGAGCGCGGGCGCGAGCAGCGCCGGCACGGTCTCCAGGGCGTACTTGAGACCGAGGACCGAGTTGCTCGAGAACGCGTTGGAGATCGCGGCGTCGTCCAGGTAGGCGACGTGCCCGGCCTTGACCGACGGCACCGCCTGCAGCAGCTTGTCGGCCTTCACCTCGTCGGCGGTCAGGCCGATCATGAAGACGGTGGTGAGGTCGGCGTCGAGCGTGTTGAGCTGCTCGTTGGAGAGGTTGATGAAGAAGGCGTCCTTCTTCAGCGCCTCGACCTTCGGGGCGGCGGTGAAGCCGAGCTTGGTGAGGAAGTCGACACGGCCGTCGCCGGAGACGTAGGCGCCCCAGCCCGCGCTGGTCTTGACGCCCGCCGCCACGGTCTTGCCCTTGAACGTCGGGTTCGCGGCCGCGACCGAGGCGAACTGCGCCTCCAGGTCGGTCTTGAGCTTGGTGGCCTCGGCGGTCTTGCCGAGCGCCTTGCCGACCAGGTCGAGCTGCTGCTCCCAGGTGGTCTTGTAGCCCTCGCCACCGACCGGGATGCTGACGACCGGCACGCCGAGCGCGGCGATCTGGTCCTGGCGGGCCTTCTCACCGCTGGAGCGGGTGTCGAGGATCAGGTCGGGCTGCAGGGAGGCGATCTTCTCCATGTCCAGCTCGAGCGTGCCGACCTTGGTCGGCGGCGTCGTGTACCTGCCCTGGTTCCACGGGCCCTGGCCGTCGCCGCCGAAGGCCAGCCAGTCGGCGTCGCCCACGGGCTGCACGCCGAGCGCGAGCGCGGTCTCGGCGTCGCTCCAGCCGAGCGCCACGACCTTGGTCGGCTGCTTCTCGACGGTGACGTCACCGAAGGCGGTGGTGATGGTGACCGGGAACTGACCGCCCGCGGAGGCGGACGAGGCGGGCGCGGCGCTCTCGTCGTCCGTCCCGGTCGTCGAGCAGGCACTGAGGGCTACGGTGGTGGCCACGGCGGCGAGGAACAGCCGGCGGCTCCGAGACGGGGCGAAACGCATGGTGAAGAAGCTCCACGTGTAGTACGAAGGGTTGCCTTACCTAACAGTCAGGCTACGTGGATCTTCAAGCTCGTGGGGTCCAGGTCACACTCACGGCCCCCAATCGTTACCGTACGCGCCCGCGAGCTGCGCGAAGGACCGCTTTGTCGGGCTTCCCGCTCGGCGCCACCGGCACGGAATCGATCACTGTGACGGTCTGCGGCACCGCGAGCTCCCCCAGCCGCGCGGCCACCAGCGCCCGCAGCGCCGCGGCGTCCACGAGGCGGCCGGGCGCCGGAACCACGTACGCGTGCACCGCCTCCCCCGTCACGTCGTCCGGAGCACCGACCACATAGGCCTCCGCCACGGACCCGTCCTGCGCCAGCACCCGTTCGACCGGGCCGGCGTGGACGAGCACCGCGTTGACGATCACGACATCCCGGGCCCGGCCGAGCAACCGCACCCGGCCGTCGTCGTCGATCATTCCCAGGTCACGCGTACGCACCCAGCCGTCCACGAACACAGCGGCCGTCTCCACCGGATCGTCCCAGTACGCCGACGCCTGCCCGGGTGTGCGGACGAACAGCTCACCGTCGCGCACCACGACGTCCACCACCGGCGGCGGCCGGCCCACCGACGCGAGCGCGGCCGGCGACGCGAGCATCTCCTCCGGGGTGGCCATCGCGATCATGCCCGTCTCGGTCTGGCCGTAGCCGTGGAACAGCACCGGGCCCAGCACCTCGAGCGCCTCGGCGAGCCGGGCCGGTGACAGCGGCGAGCCCGAGACCATCAGCGCCTCCAGATGGCCCAGGTCCACCGGCGACTCCCGCTGGGCGCGGACGAGCTGCTGCAGCTTGCCGACCGTGATCACGCTGGCCGTGGCGCGGTGCTCGACCAGCGCGGCCGGGAAGACGGGCCGGGGCGCCACGACCAGGGTGCCGCCCGCGGCGAGCGCCAGCACCCCGTACTCGAGCATCACCTGGCTGCTCAGCGAGCCGAACACCAGGTAGCGGCCCAGGTGCCGGGCCAGCGACGCGATCGCGGGCGGCCAGCGGTCCGGGTGGGGAGCCCAGGCCGCCGACAGGGCCGCGTAGGTCTGCACCGCGCCCTTGGGCTCGCCCGTGCTCCCGCTGGTCCAGATGATCCGGGCGGCATCCCCGGGCCGGCCCGCGGCGGCCAGCGGGCGGGAGGGTGCCGCCGCCAGACCCTCCACCGCGGCGTCGTCGATCCGCAGGAAGCCGGGCAGAGCGGATCGTGGCCCCGACACCGTGGCCCCGACGGCGAAGGCCGCCATCGTGGCCGCGAACGCCGGCGCGTCGACACCCAGGTCCAGCAGGACGCCGGCGCCCGGGCCCACCCCGCGGAGGCGCAGGCCCGCCGCGATGCGCCGGATCAGGGACGCCATCTCCGCGGCGGTCGTGACCCGGTCACCGTCCTCGAAGACCGGCCGGTCACCGCCCGCGTCGAGCAGGTCGAGCACCGGCTGGGGCCACAAGTCAGCGGTCATGGGAGGCGAGGACGCCCTTCACGAAGTGGGCGAGCGGCTGCTGGTGCACCTCCGGCAGGTCCCAGTGGTTCTCCAGGTTCTCCGCGAGGTGGTGCACGGCGACGACCTGACCGCCGCGGTGGACCCGGACGACCGGGTGCAGGTAGGCGGCGTCGGCGGCGGTGGCCGGGTCGTTCTCGGCCACCCGCGGCACGGTGATGTCGAACGGGTCCACCTGGTCGTGCTCGGGCCCGTACTCGAGGGTGGTCACGAACGCGAACGGCTCCGGGCCCAGACCACCGTCGTGCACGTACGCGACAGGCACCTCCTCGTGGTAGAGCGCGTCGTCGCCGGAGATCGTGACGACGTCGGCAAGCACGGCGAACTGCTGCCACAGCCCCGAGCTCACGTTGATCCGGGCGATGATCGCGTCGGTGATCGCCTCCGGGGCCGGGTCGAGCCGCCGCGCGGGCCAGGGCTGGTCGTGGTGGCGCGCGCCGAGGATGCGGTGCAGCGCCCTGACCCCGTACCGGAAGCCGTGGATGAAGCCGTTGGTGGACTTCTTGAAGTCGCGCTGCTGGGTCAGGGTGCCCGCGAAGTAGAGGCCGGGCACGTTGCTCGACTCGAACGCCGGGGTCTGCTCCGGGAAGCGGTCGTTGATGACGAGGTCCGGCCGGGCCGCCCCCGCGAAGACGGACGCGTCGAAGCGGAAGCCCGTGCACAGGATGACCCGGTCGTAGTCGAGCTCGCGCAACTTCTCGACGGTCCGCGCGTACCGGAAGACGACCTTGAAACCCCCGTCGTCGCGGCGGCTGATCTCCTCGACCGTGCCGTCCAGCACGGCGTTCTGCGACTTGAGCTGGTAGGTGTCCAGGAAGTTGTTGTTGACCGCGCGCAGGTGCCCGACGTAGTGCGTCTGCCAGGCGAGCTTGACCGAGTGCGGCCCGGCGACGTGGATGACGGCGGCGGTCTCGACCAGCGCGTCGGCGGTCTCGAACGCGGAGTTGCCCTTGCCGATGATCAGTACCCGCTGGTCGACGAAGTCCTCGGGGTCCACGCTCACGGTGTCGTAGCGCTCGGCCAGCTCGGCGCCGGGGATCGGCGGCACGTAGAGCTGCGAGACGCCGGTGGCGACGACGACGCGGCGGGCCTGCCACGTCCGCTCGCCCGCCGCCACCGTGAACAAGCCTTCCTCGAACGAAACGCGGGACACCCGGGTGTCATAACTGACGGTGAGCCCGCGCGCGAAGTCGCCGAGATAGCGGACGAGGTCGGTGGCGGAGGGGAAGTAGCGCCGGCTGTAGTTCTTGAAGAGCAGCGCGGGATCGTCGGTGAGCAGCGAGTTCCAGTCCGCGCGCAGGTTGAACTCGGGATCGTCCGAGCCGGTCCAGACCTTGTTGATCGAGATCAGCTGCCGGTGCCGGGGATAGGTCCCGAAGAACGTCCCCGGGGCGGACCCGCCCTCCAGGACCACGTAGTCGCGACCGTCGCGCTCCAGCAGGGCGGCGAGCTGCAGCCCCGCCGGCCCGGCCCCGATGATCAGGTAGTCGTGCGTCATGCGCCGCACCGTAACGAGGCGATTTCAGAGGGCTCTGAGAATCCACCCCTAACGTCCGGCCCCATGAGATTCGAGGTGGATCTGGCGGCCCCGCTGCGGCCGCGCGACCTGCAAGCCGCCCGCGACCCCGTCACCGTGCACGTCCCCAAGGCGGTCCGGGAGCGGGTCGCGGCCGGGCGGGCGTTCCTCGGCAAGGCGCTGGGCGACGACCGGGCGGTCTACGGCGCCACGACCGGCTTCGGGGCGCTGGTCGGCTATGCGGGCCGGGCCGACCAGCGTGACCAGGCCGACAACACGCTGGCACATCTGGGCGCGGGGCAGGGGCCGGACCTCGGCCCGGGGGTCGTCCGCGCGACGATGCTGGTCCGGGCGTGGTCGCTGGCCCAGGGCGCGTCGGGGGTGTCGCCGCACGTGATCGACGCGCTCGCGGCCATGCTGGGCACCACGTTCACCCCGGCGATGCCGCGGCTCGGCTCGGTCGGCGCGAGCGGGGACCTGATCCCGCTGGGCGCCGCGGCCCAGGCGTTGCGCGGGCGCGGGTACGCGTACCTCGGCGACCGCAGGATGCCGGCGGCCGAGGCGCTCGCCGGGGCCGGGCTCGAACCGCTGCCACTCGACGGGCGCGACGCGCTCGCGCTGGTCAACGGCACGTCGCTGACCACGGCGGCGCTCGCCCTGGCCCTGGACCGGGTCCGCGTCACGCACCGGGTGCTGCAGGTGCTGACCTGTGTGCTCGTCGATCTGCTCGGCTGCGACCCGCAGTTCCTCGACGCCGCCCTGCTCACCCGCTACCACCACCAGGGCGCGGTCGATGTCGGCGCCACGATGCGGACGATTCTCGCGGGGGTGGAGAAAACCACAACCAGGCCGCTGCAGGAGCCGTACAGCATCCGTTGCTCGCCGCAGTTGCTGGGCGCCGCCGAGGATGCGCTGCGCTATGTGGACGATGTGGTCGCGGCCGACCTGGGCAGCGTCAGCGACAACCCGCTGTTCTTCCCCGGCGACGACAAGGTGGTGCACGGCGGCAACTTCTTCGGTCAGCCGGCCGCGTTCGCCGCGGACCTGCTGACGGCGGTCACCGCGCAGCTGGGCAACCTCGCCGAACGCCAGCTCGACCTGCTCGTCGACCCGGTCCGCACCGGCGGGCTGCCACCGATGCTCGCGGCCGGGCCCGGGCAGCAGCACGGGTTGCAGGGCGTGCAGCTCGCCTCGACCGCGCTGGTCGCCGAGATCCGCCGGGACACCGTGCCGGCGAGCCTGCAGAGCCTGCCGACGAACCTGCACAACCAGGACGTGGTCCCGTTCGGCACGCAGGCCGCGCTGCGCGTGCTCGACCAGGCGGAGCTGCTGCGGCTGATCGCGGGCTCGCTGGCGCTGGGGTTGCGGCAGGCCGTGCACGTGGGGGCGCGGACGCCGACGGCGCGCGCGTGTGCCCGTACCGTCGAAGTCCTGTCCGAAGCGATCCCCGCGATCGACCCGGACCGCCCCCTCGACGGTGACGTCCGCCGCGCCGCGGAGGTTCTGGAAGACCTTGAAAACTCTCTGATTTCCGGCTCGTACGGTGACCGCCGTGACGCTTGATTACCTGATCATCGGGGCCGGGCCGGCCGGACTTCAGCTCGCCGCCCTGCTCGAGGCCGACGGCAAGCGCGACTATCTGGTGCTGGAGGGTGCCGGGGCGCCGGGCGCGTTCTTCGCCACCTATCCGCGGCACCGGCAGCTCATCTCGATCAACAAGCCGCGCACGGGCTCCGACGACCCCGAGCTCAACCTGCGGCACGACTGGAACTCGCTGCTCACCGACGACCCGGCGCTGCTGTTCACCGGCTACACCGAGCGCTACTTCCCGGACGCCGACGTGATGGTGCAGTACCTCGCCGACTTCGCGGCCAAGACCGGGATCAAGGTCAACTACGACACCAGAGTCACGCGCGTCTCCTTCGGCGACGGCGTCTTCACTGTCGAGGCGGGTGAGAGGAGCTGGCAGGCCCGCCGGGTCGTCGTCGCCACCGGCGTGTCGAAGACGTACGAGCCGGACATCCCCGGCTTCGAGCTGGCCGAGGGCTACGACGTGATGTCCGTCGACCCGCGCGACTACCTCGACCAGAAGGTCCTGATCATCGGCAAGGGCAACTCCGCGTTCGAGACCGCCGACAGCCTGATGGAGACCACGACGCTGATCCATCTGGCCGGACCCAGCTCGGTGAAGATGGCCTGGCGCACCCATTACGTCGGGCACCTGCGCGCGGTGAACAACAACTTCCTCGACACGTACCAGCTCAAGTCCGTCAACGCGGTCCTCGACGGCACCGTCAAGGCGATCGAGCGCGCCGGCGACGGCTACAAGGTCACGTTCAGCTTCTCCCGGGTCGACGAGGTCGTGAAGGAGCTGCACTACGACCGGGTGCTCGCCTGCACCGGCTTCCGCTTCGACGACAGCATCTTCGACGAGACGTGCCGCCCCGCGCTCGCCATCCGGGACCGCTTCCCCGCGCAGACCGAGGAGTGGGAGTCGATCAACGTGCCCGGCCTCTACTTCGCCGGCACGATCTCGCAGGAGCGCGACTTCAAGAAGTCGACGAGCGGCTTCATCCACGGCTTCCGCTATGCGGTGCGGGCGCTTTTCAAGATCCTCGAGCGACGGTACGGCGCCACGCCGTGGCCCGCGACGCCGCTGGCGCCCACCCCGGAAGCGCTCGCCGCAGCGATCGTCGCGCGCGTCAACCGGACCTCCGCGCTGTGGCAGCAGTTCGGGTTCCTCGCCGACGTCGTCACGGTCACGCCCACCGGGGCCCGCTACCACGACGAGGTGCCCGTGGAGTACTTCGCGCGCACCGGCCTGTTCACCCCGGACCACGACTACGACCACGCGTTCGTGGTCACGCTCGAGTACGGGCCGGACCACGACAAGGTGGACCCGTTCGACATCACGGTCGGCCGGGTGGCGCAGGACGTCGTGGGGCAGGCACACGACGCGGCGTACCTGCACCCGGTCGTGCGCTTCCACCACGAGGGGCAGCTCGTCGCGACCCACCACCTCGCCGAGAACCTGGAGAACCGGTGGGACCGGCCCGCGGTGCACGTGCAACCGCTGGAAGCGTTCGTGGCCCGCTGCCTGTCCGGCGCCGAGGGCTGACGTGGACCCGGTGCACCACGACTTCTTCGCCGGGGGCGCCGGCGAGGAGCGGACCCTGCGGGCCAACGAGGAGGCCTTCGACCGGCTGCGGCTCGTGCCCCGGGTGCTGCGCGCGACCGGCGAGCGCGACCTGCGGACGGTGGTGGCCGGCACCGAGGTCCGGACTCCGGTCCTGGTCGCGCCGACCGCGTTCCACCTGCTCGCCCACCCCTCCGGGGAGGCGGGCACGGCACGCGGCGCCGCGGCGGCGGGCACGGCGATGGTCGTGAGCATGGCGGCGACCCAGCCGGTCGCGACGATCGCCGAGGCCGGCGGGCCGCTCTGGTTCCAGCTCTACCCGCAGCCGGACCTGGCGTTCACCGAGCTGATCGTGAAACGCGCGGAGACGGCCGGCTGCCGCGCCCTGGTCGTGACGGTGGACTCGCCGGTGTTCGGGCGGCGCGAACGCGACCTGCGCAACGGGTTCCTCGACCTGCCGCCCGGGCTCGCCTGCGAGAACCTGCGCGACGCCGGCGGGCGGGTGCGGCCGATCGCCATGGACCCGGAGCTCGGCTGGGACCGGCTCGCGTGGCTGCGCGGCGTGACCGGGCTCCCGATCCTGGTCAAGGGCGTGCTGCACCCGGCCGACGCGCGGCTCGCGGTGGAGCACGGCGCGGACGGGGTGATTGTCTCGAACCACGGCGGGCGGCAGCTCGACGGCGCGGTCGCGGCCGTGGAGGCGCTGCCGTGGGTCGTCGCGGCGGTCGCCGGCCGGATCCCGGTGCTGCTCGACGGTGGCGTGCGGCGGGGCACGGACGTGCTGGTCGCGCTCGCGCTCGGGGCCGCGGCGGTGCTCGTGGGACGGCCGGTCGTGTGGGGGCTGGCGGCGGGCGGGGCCGAGGGCGTACGGGGGGTGCTCGATCGCCTGACCGCCGAGCTGGACCACGCCATGGCCCTCGCCGGAGCGAAGCGACCGGCCGATCTGACCCCCGACCTGGTGGCGGTGGCCCGGTGAGGGCTGTCGTCGCGCTGCGCGAACGGATCTTCGAGAAGGTCAACGGCACCGAGGGCATCCCGGTGCCGGGGCCGCTGGTCGGTGCGGAGCATTTCGAGCGGGTGTACGCCGATCCGGCCGCCGACGGGCGCAGCCGGGGCGCGGGCCTGAGCGACCTGTTCTGGTACTGGCTCGCGCCCGGGCCGCAGATGCACCAGGAACACCTCGAGCCGGGCGAGCGCTACAAGACCGTCGCCCGGATCACCCGCCAGGTGCTCGCCGTGCCGCACGCGCGGTCGGACGAGCTGGCGACCGCCGCCACCCGCCGGATCCTCGACGCGCTGCCGGCCGGCCGGATCAGCCACGTGCGGCTGCGCGACCTGATGATGCCGGTGTGGGCCGAGGTCGCGTACGAGCTGGTCTTCGACGAGCCGTGCCCCCGCGCGGCGCGTGACCTGATCGTCGCGAACGCCGACGACGTGGTGACCGCTCTCAAGGGGATGAGCCTGCGGCACCTGGGCCGGCGCGACCGGCTGACGCGCTACCTGCTGGAACGCATCGAGAACGGGACCTGTCCCGTCGTACTGCCGACGCCGTTCACCGCCCAGGAGACCGCGTGGTACCTGCAGGGCGCGTTCTTCAACACCGCTGTCGTGCAGATGTCCGAGGCGATGGCGCACATCCTGCTCTGCGCGCAGGGCTGGACGGACCTCACCGACGAGGGCCTGGACCGGCTGATCGACGAGACGCTCCGGGTGCACCCGCTGTTCGGCATCGCCCATCGGATCACCTCCGCGCCGATTCCCGTGGGGGGTGTCGTCCTCCCGGCCGGTTCCGTGCTGCTCTTCAACTACCTCGCCTTCCAGCGCACCGGGCCGGCCGCGGACGACGACTTCCGCCCCGACCGGTGGCGCACGCTCAAGCGCAAGGACGCGCACTTCATCCCGTACGGGGTCACGGCGAACCGGGCCTGCCCGGCGCGCGGGTCGGCGCCGGTGCAGCTGCGCGCGGCGACTCGGGAGGTGTTGCGCCGTTTCGCGGTCGGCTCGTCGGCGGAGCACAGCCGGTCGTTGCCGAGCCGCGGACCCGCGTACCTCACGCCCTCGGGTCTCGACGGGCCGGGACGGCTCCGCCTGGCCCTCATGCGGCACCGCGACCGGGTGGCCGATGCCGGCCGCTCGGTCAAGCAGCTCGTCTGCGGCACGTGGATGGTCGTCGACGCCCGGCGCCAGAAGCTCTGCACCACCTACTTCGAGGAGGTCCGGCAATGACTCCGACCGAGCTGGCGTCACGGTTCTTCATCGCGGTGGCGGTGATCCTGCTGTTCTGCAAACTCGTGTCCTGGCTGCTCGGCAAGGTGGGCCAGCCGCCCGTGGTGAGCGAGATGCTCGCGGGCGTGCTGCTGGGCCCGTCCCTGCTGGGTCTGCTGCTGCCCGACGTGCAAGACGCTCTGTTCCCCGCGCCGTTGCTGCCCGTGCTCTATGTGGTCGGTCAGATCGGGCTAGTCCTCTTCATGTTCCAGGCCGGGTACGCGTTCACCTCGCACAGGGTCACCAACCTGGTCGGCACCGCGGGGGCCGTCTCGCTGGCCGGGGTGCTGGCGCCACTGCTGCTCGGCGTCCTGCTCGTGCTGGGCACGGCGGGCTTCGTCCCGATCCGCGCCGAGGGCACGTCGCTCGGCGTCTCGGCCGCGTTCGTCGGGGTGGCCCTGGCGATCACCGCGTTCCCGATGCTGGCCCGGATCATCACCGAGCGCGGGCACTCCGGCACCCGGCACGGGTCGCTGGCCCTGGCGAGCGGCGCGATCGACGACATGGTCGCCTGGATCATGCTGGCCGTGGTGCTGGCGTTCGCCTCGGGCGAGGCCGGCCCGGCCGTCGTCACGGCGGGCGGCGCGGTCCTCTTCGGGCTGCTGCTCCTGGCCGGCGGGCGGCGGACCACGACCCTGGTCATGCGGCTGCCCGGGGAGCAGTCGCGGCTGCTCGGCACGGTGGCGCTGCTCTTCCTCGTCGCCTGGTACACCGACGAGATCGGGCTCTACGCCGTCTTCGGCGCGTTCGCGATCGGCGTGGTGATGCCCCGCGCCGAGCGGACCGACCGGGTGGTGGACACGCTGACGCCGGTCGCCACGACGGTCCTGGTGCCGCTCTTCTTCACGTTCTCGGGGCTGCGCACCGAGTTCGCCCTGCTCGGGGATCCGGCGGTGCTGGGCTTCACCGCCGCCTGCGTGACCGTCGCCATCGTGGGCAAGTTCGGGGCGTGCTGGGCCGCGGCCCGGCTGCGCGGCGAGCCGCAACCGGTGGCGCTGCGCGTCGGTGCCCTGATGAACGCCCGGGGGCTGATGCAGCTGATCGCGCTCAACATCGGCCTGGAGGCGGGCATCGTGAACAGCTCGCTCTTCACGGTGCTGGTGGTGGTCGCCCTGGTGACGACGCTGATGACCACCCCGATGCTCAGCTGGATCGATCGACGCCATTACACCCCCACCGCCGCCGACGGGAAGCCCGGGGCGCCGATTATTGAAGAGACAAGTTTCACCAGTCAGTGACGCAGGTCTATATGTCAGGGTGAGGCATGACCCGCCTCCTCCTGGTCGAGGACGACACGGACCTGCGCGAGATGGTGACCGAGACCCTGGTCGACGAGGGCTACGTCGTCGACCAGGCCCCGGACGGCCAGCGCGGCCTCCACCTGGGCCTCACCCGGCCCTACGACGTCATGGTGATCGACCGGCTGCTGCCCGCCCTCGACGGCCTCGACCTGGTGGTACGGCTGCGGTCCCGGGCCGTGCCCGCCCGCGCGCTGCTGCTGACCGCGCTCGGCACCGTCGACGACCGGATCGCCGGGCTCGACGCGGGCGCCGACGACTACCTCGTCAAGCCGTTCGACCTGGACGAGCTGAGCGCCCGGATCCGCGCCCTCTGCCGCCGCACCTCCGACTCGACCGAGGTGCTGCGGCTCGGGACGGGGCTGCTCGACCTCTCCGTGCGCGACGCGGTGCTGCGGGACGGCACGCGGATCACGCTGTCCGCGCGGGAGTTCGAGCTGCTGCGGGTGCTGGCGGCGCGGCCGAACACGGTGCACTCGCGGGCCGACCTGCGCAGCCGGGTGTTCGACGAGGCCGCCGCGGCGTCCATCGTGGACACCTACGTCTACTACCTGCGGCGGAAGCTCGGGCGGGCGGTGATCCGGACCGTGCACGGGCTCGGGTATCGGCTGGGCGCCTTGTGAGGGCGCCTTTGTTCGGGCGCTTGGCGCTCCTGCCGGGGGCTCGGAGGGCGCTCTTCCCCGGGGCTCGCGGGACGCTCTTCCCGGGGGCTCGCGGGGCTCTTCTCCCGGGGGCGGCCGATCCGGATCCCGAGCGCACGATCGTGCGGCGGGCTCAGGTGCGGGTCAGCCTGCTCGTCGGGCTCGCGCTGGGTGCGCTGCTGGCACTGGCCGGGGGCATCGCGTACGCCCTGCTCGTGCACAGCCAGGAGGAACAGATCGGCCGGGAGCTGGCCTACGGAGCCACGTACGGCGTCACCGCCGGCCCGCCCGCCTGCAGCTGGATCTTCGTCTACGACGGCACGACCGTCGACGCCGGCCGGAACCCGCCGCCCGCGGGCTTCCCCCTGCAGGCGGCCCTCGACGAGGTGGCCGCCACCGGCATCGCCCGCGAGGACCGGGTCGACCGCAACGGCACGACCTACTACCTCCGTACGCAGCCGCGGGGCGACAACGTCGTGCAGGCGCTCTTCGACGCGCGCTTCCAGCTCTCCGACCGCCACCACCTGCTGGCCGCCTTCCTGCTGGCGGCGGCCGTGGGCCTGGGAACGGCGCTGCTCACCGGCATCGCCGTGGGCCGCCGGGCCGTGGCGCCGCTGGTCGAGGCGCTCGGCCGGCAACGCCGCTTCGTCGCCGACGCCAGCCACGAACTGCGGACCCCGATCGCCCAGGTGCACACCCGCGCCCAGCTCCTCGCCCGGCGCGCCCGGTCCGGCATCGTCGCGGCCGAACAGGACTACGACCGGCTCCTGGACACCACCCGCCGGCTCGGCGAGATCGTGGACGAGCTGCTGCTCTCGGCGCGCCTCGCCGCCGCCCCCGCCGGGCCGCCGACCACGGTCCCGGTCGACCTGGCCCGGCTCGCTGCCCAGGCCGTCGCCGCGGAAAGCGACCGGGCCACCGAGCGCGGCGTGTACGTCGAGCTGGTCCGCCCGGGGGCGCCGCTCCCGATCGCGGGCATCGAATCCGCCCTGCGCCGCGTCGTCGGGGAACTGCTCGCCAACGCCCTCACGCACACCCCCGGCGGCGGCCGCATCGTGGTCACGGTCCGCCGGCTCCCGCGGGCCCGCGCCGAGCTCACGGTCGCCGACTCCGGCGCGGGCTTCGACCCCGCCGACACGGACCGGCTCTTCGACCGCTTCCACCGGGGCGCGGGCACCGGTGACCGGCGCTTCGGGCTCGGGCTGGCGCTGCTGCGCGAGGTGGTGACCAGCCACGGCGGCACGATCATCGCCGAGGGCCGGCCGGGCGCCGGCGCCACCTTCACGGTCCGCCTGCCTACGACCCTCGTCCCCCTCGCCC
>CAKUMG010000031.1 GCA_934667465.1 uncultured Actinoplanes sp.
CGGCGTCGGCGCGGGTCACGTAGAACGTCATGGTCAGGGCGACGGCAACCACGACGAGCAGAGCGAGCACACGGTGAGGTGCGGAGCGCAGAGCTTGCATGAGGGCCTCGTGATCCTCGGCGCCGGGTGGCGCGCAGAAAACCCGGACCTGGTGGTCCGGGCAGATCTGACGCTAGGGACCGAGGAGAGCCGTTCAGGTGCAGCGACGGCGCAGCGGCAGTGCTGCCGCAACCGGCCGGGTGCAATGCGGTGGCAGGCAACCACGCCGCACCCGGCAACGGTCACAAAGGCTTGCGGAACTGCAGGAAGACCCGCTCCACGCGGGCGCCGACCGCCTTGGCGTAGAACGGCACCGGGCCGACCCAGCCGATCTGCGCCTGCCGGTGCCCCTCCGCGCGCTGGTCCGCGAGGCAGGCGCGGAGCAGCAGGTTGCCGATGCCGCGGCCGCGGGCCGCCGGGACCGTGCCCATCGGCCCGAACCAGCTGGGCCGGGAGCTCCCGTACGCCGCGAAGCCCAGGATGCTGCCGTCGCTGTCATAGGCGACGTGGCACCCGGCGCGCTCGCGGCCCACCGAGTGCAGGATCTCGCCCGCCCAGGCCGGCTCGAAGGCGGTGCCCACGAACGCCGCCAGCCCGCCGGCGTCCGCGACCGAGGCGCGCCGCACGGTCACGCCCGGCGCGGGCGCCGGGACCTCCACCGGCGCGCCCAGGTCGGCGGTCATGTTCCACGCGGGCCGCGGGTCCTGCTGGTAGCCGAGCGCGGTGGCGGCGCACACGGCCGGGGTGTAGCGCACGTCCACGCCCGGCCAGACGTAGTACGGCGCGTTGCCGCCCAGGACCACCTCGCGCGCGCCCAACCCGGCCAGCGCCTCCTCGGCCCGGGCCAGCAACGCCCGGCCCACACCGCGCTGCCGTTCCCGCGGGTCGACGGCGACCAGGTCGACGTGGCCCACCGCGGGTTCCGCGTGCGACATCGAGCCGAGCACCGCCCCGAGACACACCTCCCCCCGCCACGCACCGAAACCGATGAGGCGCCGCGGCGCGGGGGCCCAGCCGTCGGTGCCCGTGGTCTCGCGCAGCCGCCCCACGATCTCGGCGGCCTCCGCGGCGTCCTCGGGCAGGTCGAGCGCGGCCCGGCAGAGGGCGACCACTGCGGGCACGTCGTCGTCGGTCAGTTCGGAGAGCCGGATCTCGCTGTCCACAGCGCGGAACCCTACCCGCCGGGCCCGGCGGCGATCGACGGTGATCACGCGTGCCCGGTGCGGGCCGGACGGCGCTACGGTGGGAACGTGCGCTCACCCACCGATTCCCGGTACACGGCCGGCCGGCTCTCGCCGATCCGCCGCGTCGCCGACCTGCAGCGGCTGCGTGACGAGCAGTTCGACGTCCTCGTCATCGGCGGCGGGGTCACCGGCGCCGGCGCCGCCCTGGACGCCGCCTCCCGGGGCCTGAGCGTCGCGCTCGTCGAGGCGCGCGACCTGGCCTCCGGCACGTCCAGCCGGTCCAGCAAGCTCATCCACGGCGGCCTGCGCTATCTGGAGCAGCTCGAGCTGCACCTGGTGCACGAGGCCCTCACCGAGCGGGGGCTGCTCACCAGCCGCATCGCGCCGCACCTCGTGCGCCCGGTGCCGATCCTGGTGCCGCTGGAGACCGCGTCGCCGCCGGCCCGGGTGTGGCACCGGCTCTACTACGGGCTCGGCGTCGCCGCGTACGACGTCTTCGCCGGGATCTTCGGCACCGGGCGGGGCATGCCGCTGCACCGGCACCTGACCCGCGACGGGGCCCGGCACCTCTTCCCGAGCCTGCGGGCCGACAAGATCGCCGGGGCCATCCGCTACTACGACGGGCAGGTCGACGACGCCCGGCTCGTGGTCAACCTGGCCCGCACCGCCGCCAGCCTCGGCGCGGCAGTGGTCACCAGCGCCCGGGTCACCGGCTTCCTGCGCGAGGCGCGCCAGGTGGTCGGCGTCCGGGTGCGTGACCTGGAGTCGCCGGAGGCGCCCGAGTTCGAGGTCCGCGCCCGCCAGGTCGTCGCCGCCACCGGGGTGTGGAGCGACGACATGTCGCAGATGCTCAGCGACGTCGGGGTCCGCCCGGGGCTGCGGGTGCGCGCCTCCAAGGGCGTCCACCTGGTGGTGCCCCGCTCGGCCATCACCGGCGACGCCGGGCTGATCCTGCGCACGGCGACCTCGGTGCTCTTCGTCATCCCGTGGGGCGGCCACTGGATCATCGGCACCACGGACACCGACTGGGAGCTCGACCGCTCGCACCCGGCCGCCTCGGCGCGCGACATCCGCTACCTGCTCGACCAGGTCAACACGGTGCTGGAACGGCCGCTGACCGTCGACGACATCGAGGGCGTCTACGCCGGGCTGCGCCCGCTGCTCTCCGGCGAGGCCGACTCGACGTCCAAGCTGTCCCGCGAGCACGCCGTGGTCGAGCCGATGCTGGGCCTGCTGCTGGTCGCCGGCGGCAAATACACCACCTATCGGGTCATGGCCGCCGACGTCATCGACCTCGCCGCCCGCCGGCTCGCGGTGGACCGCCCGTCGCGCACGGCCGACCTGCCGCTGCTCGGTGCGGACGGCTACCCGGCCGCGTGGCGCGACCGGCAGGACGCCGCGCGCCGCCACGGTGTCACCACCGGCGTCATCGAGCACCTGCTCGAGCGGTACGGCACGCTCGCCCCGGATCTGCTCGTCCTGATCGCGGCGGACCCCGCGCTCGCCGCCCCGCTCGCCGGCGCGCCGGAATACCTGGCCGCCGAGGTCGCCTACGCCGCGACCGCCGAGGGCGCCCTGCACCTCGACGACGTGCTCACCCGCCGCACCCGCATCTCGTTCGAGACCGCGCACCGCGGCGGGGAGACGGCCGGGCACGCCGCCGGGATCATGGCCGGGGTGCTCGGGTGGGACGACGCCGTCCGGGACCGCGAGATCGAGCACTACCTGGCCCGGGTCGAGGCCGAGCGGCAGTCGCAGAAGATGCCGGACGACCTCACCGCCGACGCCGCCCGCCTCGGCGTGCCGGACGTGCGGGGCTACTCCGCCGACCGGGCGCCCGCGGACCCGGCGCCCGCGGTGAGCACCGCCGACTTCACCGTCGGCACGCCTGCCGACCTGGGTGCGGATCTCGGCGGCGGGCTGGCCGGCGCCGGGCCGGACCGCTGAACCGGCGGTGATCCTGGTCGACGAGCCGCGCTGGCCGGCGCACGGCCGGCTCTGGTCGCACCTGGTCAGCGACGTCTCGTACGCCGAGCTGCACGCCTTCGCGGAGATGCTGGGCGCGCCCCGGCGCGGGTTCGACCGGGATCACTACGACATCCCGGCGGCCCGCTTCGCCCCGGCGCTGTGGCTCGGCGCGACCCTGGTCTCCTCGCGGGAGGTCTCGGCGCGGCTGCGGGCGGCGGGGCTGCGCCGCCCGAAGCACCTCAGCCGGCCAGCTCTCTGAGCTCACGCTCGAGGTTCTCCCGGGCGGGCTGCTCCCACCGGTCACGCAGGGGCTGGTTCCGGTAGATAGCGGGCAGCTCGAGCAGCGAGACCAGGACCTGCGCCCGGGCGGCCCGGAACGTCTGATCGGGCACATGGGCATATTCGCGGCGGATGGCCTCCGTGTACGCCGCATAGCGCTCGCCGGGCGCCGCGAGGATCGCCAGGTCGGCGTCGCACAGCAGCTCGCCGTCCGGGTCGTCGTCGCCCGTCGCGTGCCCCGCGGTCAGCCCGACCAGCCGCGCCACCTCGGCGGCGACGACGGCCGGCAGTCCGAGCGTGGTCAGCAGCCCCTCGGCGAACTCCGCGCTGTCCCGCTCGTTCGCGTCGCCGAGCGCCCGCGGGTCGTAGACGGCGTCGTGCATCCAGGCCGCCAGCCGGACCCGGTCCGGGTGCCGCGCGAGCCCGGCGTGCTCGTCGACGATGTCCAGCACGGCGGTGAGGTGGCTCACGTCGTGGTACTGCCGCTGCGGCTCGGACCAGCGGCTGAGCAGGTAGGCGCCGGCGGCTTCGAGGTCGGGTCCGGCGGCGGCCGCCCCGGCGCCCCGCACGGCGGCGACCCACCGGTCGAGAAGATCAGTCACGAAGCCCATCCTGGCACGATGTCCGGTTAGGGTCGGAAACCATGACGGATGCAGGCACGCAGCGTGGGCTCACCGTCGCGCTGGCCCGGCTGCGCGGCCGCTCCCGCTCGGGCGTCACGGCCGGCTGGTCCCGGGTCCGCGGCGGCTTCGTGCTCGCCCTGCAGGCCGGTCTGGGCGCGGGCCTCGCCTGGTGGATCGCGCACGACCTGATCGGCCGGCCCAGCCCGTTCTTCGCACCCATCGCCGCGGTCATCACGCTGGCCTCGTCGGTGGGGCAGCGCGCCCGGCGCACCGCCGAGCTGGTCCTCGGCGTGGCCATCGGCATCGGCATCGGCGACGTGATCATCCTGCTCATCGGCTCCGGCCCGTGGCAGATCGGGCTGGTGGTGCTGCTCGCCATCCTGACGGCCGCCGCGGTCGGCGGCGGCACCCCGCTCGTCGTGCAGTCGGCCTCCTCGGCGGTGCTGGTCGCCACGCTGACCCCGGCCACCGGCCTGCCCTGGACCAGGTTCTTCGACGCCCTGGTCGGCGGCGGCATCGGCCTGATCGTGATGACCCTGCTGCTACCCCTCAACCCCCTTTCCGTCGTACGCCGTGCGGCCGACCCGGCCCTCGACGAGCTCGCCGCGGGCCTGCGCGCCGTCGCCGCCGGCGCCGCCGCGGGTGACCAGGAGGCCGTGGGCCGGGCGCTCGACCGGTTGCGCGCCACCGAGGGCCACTTCGCGGCGTTCGCGCAGGCCGCGGCGGCCGCCCGGGAGAACATCGCCTTCGCGCCCGCCCGCTGGCGGTCCCGCGGTGCGCTGAGCCAGTACGTCGAGGGTGCGCCCCACCTCACGTACGCGCTGCGCAACCTGCGGGTGCTGACCCGCCGGCTGATCACCGCGCTGGGCGACAAGGAGACGATCCCGCCCTGCCTGCCGGCCTCGGTGACCCATCTGGCCGACGCGATCGACCTGCTGCGCCACGAGTGGGCGCGCGGGATCGAGCCGGAGGCCACCCGGGAGCGGGCGCTGCGGGCGGCGGCCGAGGGCGGGCAGGCCTACCGGGACGGGGTCGGCTTCTCCGGCGGCGTGGTGGTGGCCCAGGTGCGGACGGCGGTCACCGACCTGCTGCGCGCCACCGGCGTGGAGTACGCCGAGGCGCCCCGGCTCACCCGGCAGGCCGCGGGCTGGCACGGCCGGCCGCGGAGCCGGCGCCGGGACCGTCCTGCCCCGCCGCCGGCGCTGTGAGTCCCCTGCCCGGCCGGGCGCGCTGATCTTTGGCTCGGCGGGACCGGGCGGGGCCTCGCGCGGGTGACTACGCTGGCTCCATGGCCGACGACGCGCCGGGCGGTACGCCCGCCCCACCCACCGGAGAGCCCGCGCCGGCCTCCCCCGACGCCGCCGGCAACGCACTCCGCGAGACCGACGCCGGGAACGCGCTTCACGATCCCGGTGCCGCCGGCAGCGTGCTTCACGATTCCGGCGCCGCCGACAACGTGCTTGGCGATCCTGGCGCTGCCGGTAACGTGCTTCGCGAGACGACTGCCGAGCCGGCGACGAGCACGGCGGCCTTCCAGCAGGCGGCGAGTGCCGCGGAGGCCGCGGAACCGCCCACGCAGGCCTTCGCCGTGCCCGCACCGCAGACCTCCGCGCCGCCGGCTTCCGCGCCGCCGTTCACCCAGGCCGGCCCGCCTGCCCAGGTGGTGACCGCGCCCGAGGTGGGCGGCGGGCTGCCCGTGCCCGGTCCCGAGCCGGTGCCGCCCGTGCCCGGCCGCCGGACGGGCTGGCGCCGCTGGCTCCCGCTGACCGGCATCATCGTCTTCATCGCGGCGTGCTCGGTCGCCATGCTGGTCATCCTGGGCTTCAGCAACGGTCCCACCGGTCTGGCCGTCGGGCTGACCGCGGCCATCCTGCCGGTGCCCGTGCTGGTCGCCTGCTTCCTCTGGCTCGACCGCTACGAGCCCGAACCGGTGCGCTACCTGACGTTCTGCTTCGCCTGGGGCGCGGCGGTGGCCACCCTGGTCGCCATCGGCGTCAATTCCGGGGCCGCGTGGCTCTTCGACCGGATCGGGCTACCCGACGCGCTCGTGGCGGTGCTGGTCGCGCCGTTCATCGAGGAGCTCATGAAGACGCTCGGCCCGATCCTGCTGCTGTGGCGCCGCCGCCGCGAGTGGTCCGGCATCACCGACGGCATCGTCTACTGCGGCCTCTCGGCGCTGGGCTTCGCCATGGTGGAGAATGTGCTCTACCTGGGCGGGCACGGCTATGCGCAGGGCGCCGACCAGTACGGCCCGGCCACCGGCATCCAGAACGTCTTCCTGATCTTCATCGTCCGGATCCTCTTCACCGGCTTCGCACACCCGCTCTTCACCGCGATGGCGGGCATCGGGCTCGGCCTCGCGGCCCGCTCGCCGGACCGCCGGGTGCGCTGGCTCGTCCCGATCGCCGGCCTGCTGGCGGCGATGATCCTGCACGGCCTGTTCAACCTGCTCCCGACGCTGTCGGTCGCCACCGGCGAGACCGTCATCATGCTGTACGGCTATCTGGGCTTCATGGTGCCGTTCTTCTTCGCGGTCCTCGGGTTCGCCATCGCCCTGCGCGGCTGGGAGGGGCGGCTCAGCGAGCGGGTCCTGCCGCACTACGTCAGCGCCGGCTGGCTGTCGCCGCCCGAGGTCGCCACGCTGGGCACGCTCGGCCGCCGCCACTCGGCCCGCCTCTGGGCGAAGCGGGTCGCCGGCGACGCCGGGCTGCGGGCGATGCGCGGCTTCCAGCTCGCGGGCACCCAGCTCGCGCTGCTCCGCGACGGGATGCAGCGCGGGCTGCTCCGCAAGCCGGAGGAGCTGCAGCGGGCGCAGGAGGAGGAGCGGAAGCTGCTCGCCGACATCTCCGGCTACCGCGCGGTCTTCGTGGGCCGGGACCCGCTCACCCCGAACGCGTTCTGGGACGGCGACCGCTACCGGATCGCGTTCCCGGACGGTGCGGTGCGCGAGGTTGCGGCGCCGCAGGAGCCCGTAGTGCCGGTGCCCGTGCGGCTCGCGCCCCCGGTGCCGGCGTTCGCGGGCTACGGTCCGCCTGCTTATGGCCCGCCTCCGGGTTACGGCCAGCCGGCTTACGGCCCGCCTCCGGGCTACGGCCAGCCTGCTTACGGTCCGCCGCCCGGTTACGGTCAGCCGGTCTCCGCGCCGCCTCCCGGTTACGGTCCGCCGCCGGGTTACGGCCAGCCTGCGTACGGTCCGCCGGCCGGTTATGGCCCGCCGTCGAATTACGGCCCGCCGCCCGGTTATGGGCCGCCGCCGGGCTATGGCCAGCCTGCTTATGGGCCGCCGCCGGGTTACCAGCAGCCGCCTCCCGGGCAGGGCGGACAGCCGCCGCGGCAGCCGTGACGGCTCAGAGGTAGAGGCCGGTCCCGTCGGCATCGACCCGGCTCGCGGCCACCGCGTGCACGTCCCGCTCGCGGAGCAGCACGTACTCCTTGCCGTGCAGTTCGACCTCGGAACGCTCCTCGGGGTCGAACAGCACCCGGTCGCCGACGACGATCGACCGGACGTTGGGGCCGACGCCGACCGCCTTCGCCCAGGAGAGTCGACGGCCCATGGAGGCGGTCGCGGGGATGACGATGCCGGAGCTCGAGCGCCGCTCGCCCTCGCCGCCGTCGAGCCGGACGAGGACGCGGTCGTGCAGCATGCGGATGGGCAGGCCGGCCTCGGTCTGGGTGTCGGTGCTCACGGAAGGGACGGTACGCCTGCGCCTTCGGGTCTCGCGTGCCGGTCTGGACTACGGTAGGCGCGGAGCCGAGAACGAGGGGGTCGGCGGTTGAGCCGCTTGCAACGGGTCCGGGCGAATCTTCGCAAGGCCTATGACGCGGGCCGGGAGTCGGTGCGTCAGGTCGGGGCCGACCCGGACCGGCGGACCGAGGAGCCCGAGACCGAGTTCCAGCCGCCGGCGCCCGAGCCGACCCTGCCGCACGGCTCCACCGCGAGCCGGGACGACGCCGAGGTGCCGCACCCGCTGCGGATCGCGGCGGCGTGGTCGTGGCGGCTGATCGTGGTCGGTGTGGTCGGCTGGGTGCTGCTGCGCTTCATCGGCATCATCAGCGTCGTCGTCATCCCGCTCGCCATCGCGCTGCTGCTGACCGCGCTGCTCGGCCCGGCCGTGAGCTGGCTGCTGCGGGCGCGGCTGCCACCCTCGCTGGCGACGTTCCTGGTGCTGATCGGCGGGCTCGGTGCCGTGGCGGGCACCCTGACGCTCGTGGTCACCCAGTTCATCGACGGGTTGCCGCAGCTCACCGACAACGCCACCAGGGGTGTGCGGCAGATCCAGGAGTGGGCGCGCACCGGTCCGCTGCACCTCTCGGACGCCCAGGTCGACCAGGCCATCGACTCGGCCCAGGCGTGGATCAACTCGAACACCTCGCAGCTGACGGCGACCGGCTTCGCCACCGCGGCCACCGTCTTCGAGGTGTTCACCGGCGCCGTCCTGGTGCTGTTCGCGACGTTCTTCTTCCTGCGCGACGGTCGCAAGATCTGGCGCTTCGTCGTACGGCTCTTCCCCGTCAACGCGCGCTGGAGCGTCTCGGACGCCGGGGACGCGTCGTGGGCGACCCTGGGCGCCTACGTCCGGGCGACCATCCTGGTGGCGATCATCGACGCCATCGGCATCGGCCTCGCCCTGGTGGTCCTCGACGTCCCGTTCCCGTTCCCGCTGGCGGCGCTCGTCTTCCTGGGCGCCTTCGTGCCGATCGTCGGCGCCAGCATCTCCGGCGCGGTCGCCGTGCTGGTGGCGCTGGTGGACCAGGGCTGGATCGTGGCCCTGCTCGTGCTCGGCGCGGTCATCCTGGTCCAGCAGGTCGAGGGGCACATCCTGCAGCCCCTGATCATGGGCCGCGCGGTGGCGATCCACCCCCTGGTCGTCATCGTGGGCATCGCCTCCGGCGTGGTGCTCGCCGGCATCATCGGCGCCCTGGTCGCGGTGCCCCTCATCGCCGTCCTCAACACCGGCATCCGCCGCCTGGCCCGCCGCCGCCCCGAGATCCCCCCGAGCGCCGTCGTCGTCACCCCCGGCGACCCCACCTGACCCGGCCCCGCAACCTCCCACCCGTCCGGGCGGCTGCGGCCCCCGGCGGTCAGCTCTTGGCGAGCCGCTGGAGGGCGCCGACCGCCACTTCGGGCCGCGTGGTGTACCAGAACGGGGGCAGCGACTTGCGCAGGAAGGCGCCGTAGCCCCGGGCCGTCTCCAGGCGTGAGTCGAGCACCGCGACCACGCCCTTGTCACCCGTGGAGCGGATGAGCCTGCCGACGCCCTGCGCGAGCCGGACGGCGGCGATCGGCACGCTCACCGAGGCGAAGCCCGAGCCGCCGGCGGAGTCCACGGCGGCGGCGCGCGCGGCGGCGAGCGGCTCGTCGGGGCGGGGGAAGGGCAGCCGGTCGATCACGACGAGCTGGCAGGCGTCGCCCGGGACGTCGACGCCCTGCCAGAGCGACATGACGCCGAACAGGCAGCTCTCCTTCTGCTCCTTGAACTTGCGGACCAGGATCGGCAGCGTCTCCTCACCCTGGAGCAGGATCGGCAGGTCGGTGCGGCTGCGCAGCAGCTCGGCGGCCTGGGTGGCCGCGCGCCGCGAGGAGAAGAGGCCGAGCGTGCGCCCGCCGAGCGCCTCCACCAGCTTGACCAGCTCCTCGCCGGCCTGGGCGGGCAGCCCGGAGGCGGCGGGGCGGGGCAGGTGCGACGCGACGTAGAGGATGCCCTGCTTGGGATAGTCGAAGGGCGAGCCGACGTCGAGCGAGGTCCAGTTGTCGCCGGAGGTGGGCGGCACCTCGGGGGAGAGGCTGGGCTCGGCACGGGCCGCCGGGACCGGGCTGGGGGCGGCGGCGGGCAGGCCGAGCGCCTTGGCCACGGTGTCGAAGCGGCCGCCCAGGGTGAGCGTCGCCGAGGTGGCGACCACCGTGCGGTCGTCGAAGAGGTGGGTGCCGAGGGTGCCGGCGACCGACAGCGGCGCCACCACGACGGCACGGCGGCCGTTGCCGAGGTCATTCTTCTCGATCCAGGCGACGTCGAACTCGGACTCCTCCAGCAGCCGCTGGGTGGTCTTGCTGAGTTCGTCGAGCGACGCCTTAGCCTGCTGCTTGCGCACCGGGTCGGGGTCGTCGGCCTTGATGTCGCCGATCGCCTCGAGACCGGCCCGGGTGGCCGAGTCGACGAGCAGCAGCGCCTGGTGCAGCGGGCGGGGCAGGCCGGTGGTGAGCCGGCCGGCGGGCAGGTCGGCCAGCCCCACGGTGAGCGAGTCGGCCGCCTCGGAGAGCGACTCGCCGACCGCGGGCGGGATCAGCGTGCGGGCGCGCTTGGCGGTGCGCTCGACCGACTCGGCGGTCAGCTCGGCCTGCGACGCCGAGGAGACCCGGTCGGCCAGCTCGTGGGCCTCGTCGACGATCAGCAGCTTGTGCTGCGGGACGATGTGCCGCCCGGCGAGCATGTCGACGGCCAGCAGGCTGTGGTTGGTCACCACGATGTCGGCCTCGCGGGCGCGGGCGCGGGAGGCCTCGGCGAAGCACTCCGCGCCGTAGGGACACTTGGCCGCGCCGACGCAGTCACGGGCGGGCGTGGAGACCTGCTTCCAGGCCGTCTCGTCGACACCCGGATCGAGCTCGTCGCGGTCGCCGGTCTCGGTCTTCTCCGCCCATTTCTGGATGCGCAGGATCTGCTTGCCGAGCTTGCCCGCCTCGCCCAGCCACTGGCCGGCCCGGGGCGCCGGCGCGTCGTCGAAGAGAGTGTCGGTGGGGGTCTCCTCGTCGGCGTGCTCGAGCTTGGCCACGCAGAGGTAGTGGTGGCGCCCCTTGAGCACGGCGAACGTGGGGCGCTTGCCGAGCACCGGCTCCACCGCGTCGGCCAGCCGCGGCAGGTCGCGCTCGACGAGCTGGTGCTGGAGCGCGAGCGTGGCCGTGGAGATCACCGTGGGGCCGTCGACGAGTAGGGCCGGGGTGAGATAGGCGAGCGACTTGCCGGTGCCCGTGCCGGCCTGCACCAGCAGGTGCTCCTTCTCCTTGACGGCGCGCTCGATCGCGGCCGCCATCTGCTCCTGACCGGGTCGGGTGGCGCCGCCGGGCACCGCGCCGACCGCGGCGGCGAGCAGGTCCCGGGCGGAGGCGCGCTTGCGGCGGGTTTTGGCAGGGGCAGTCACGGTCAAGACCGTACCCGTCACCTCCGACAGAACCGTCGCACCGTTAGGGTCTTGTCATGCCGAGCGAGATGGTCCGGGTTGTCTACACCAAGTACGACGGGACGGCCCACCGCGACTATCCAGCCCGCCGCCTGGACGAGGACGACCTGGGCATCTGGGTCGGTGTGACAAGTGGCACAGCGTCGGTCTACCACGGCCGTCCCTCGGTCGAGCGGATCCCGTTCGTGCTGCTGATCCCGCACCGCGCGTGGTGGACCGGCATGTTCAACCCGCCGCCGCGGACCAGCGAGGTCTACTGCGACATCACCACCCCCGCCCGCTGGGAGGGCGACACGGTGCACATCGTGGATCTCGACCTGGACGTCTCCCGGCGGCGCGACTCGGGGCTCGTCGAGCTGCGCGACGAGGACGAGTTCGAGGAGCACCGGGTCGCCTTCGGCTATCCGGACGACGTCGTCACCGAGGCGCGGGCGGCGTCGCGGCGCCTGTTCACCGCGCTCGGCGACGGCACCGAGCCCTTCGCCACCGCGTACCGGAAATATCTGTCAAAGGTCGCCGACTGAGCCCAGTTTCGCCGGGTTGAGCTGGCAGTAGACGGCGGTGATGCGGCCGCCGGCGACGGAGGCGGTGAAGAGCGCGAGCACCTGGTGGCCGTCGGCCGCGGTGCCGTGCATGAGCACCCCCGCACCGCCGTTGACCAGCACCGGGTCGAGGACGACCGAGTGCGTGCCCGCGGTGCGCTTCGCGAAGATCGAGGACCAGAACCGGCCGACCCGGTCCGGGCCGGACAGCGGGTGGCGGGCCGCATTCACCACGCCGCCGCCGTCGCTGATCGAGACGACGTCCGGTGCCAGGACGGCCGCCAGCGCCCGCAGGTCACCCGAGGCGGCCGCGACGAGGAAGGCGTCCAGGGCACGGCGCTGCTCGGCGAGGCCCGCGGTGTGCCGCGCCTGCCCCTCGGCGACCGCCTTGCGGCCCCGGGACGCGTGCTGGCGGGCGGTGGCGACGGTGGTGCCGAGGACCTGGGCCACCTCCTCGAAGGGCAGCCCGAACGCGTCGTGCAGGACGACCGCGACGCGCTGCTCGGGGGTGAGCCGCTCCAGCACCACGAGCAGGGCGAGGCTGACCTCCTGCCGCTGCGCCACCTGCTCGGCCGGGTCCTGCAGCCGCGAGACCACCGGCTCGGGCAGCCACTGACCCGGATACGCCTCGCGGCGTACCCGGGCGGATTTGAGCACGTCGAGGCAGATCCGGCCGACCACGGTGGTGAGCCAGCCGCGCAGGTCCCGGATCCCGTCGGCGGAGTCCCGGGCGCCGGCATAGCGCAGCCAGGCCTCCTGCACGGCGTCCTCGGCCTCGGCGCGACTGCCCAGCATGCGATAGGCGACCGCCAGCAGATGCGGTCGCTCCGCCTCGAACCCATCCATGACCTTGAGCGGCATGGGGGAATTCTGCGCGAGATTGCCCGATCACGGCAGTCACATGTGACACAGTGGTGAACGCTATGGGGCTATTTCGCCCTATTCGCGTCCGGCGGAGCGGGAGGTCGACGGTGGCGGACGACGTGGCGACAGCGCTGGGCGGCCTGGCCGGACTGGCCGGAGTCACCGCGGCGACGACGCTGGGCTTCGCGGTGGCGCGCCGCCCCCGGCCCTATCTGCCGGCCGGTCACGCGCTCGCACCGCCGGAGGACCCCGACCCGCTGCCCGACGTGTTGCGCCGGGGTCTGGCCGGGCTGACGGTGCCCGTGCGCCCGGGCCCGCACGGCGAGCTCTTTCTCGGGCCTGGCGCGCCGCGTCCCGGCCGTACCCTCCGCCGTCTGATCCTGTCTCCGCTCTTCGCCCGCGCCCAGCAGCGCGGCGGCCGGATCTGCCGGGACCAGCGGGTGCCGTTCCGGCTGGTCGTCGAGTTCACCGGCCCGATCCGCGACCCCGGCCTGCTGCTGCGCGCCTTCCGGCTGCTCGACCAGCAGCTGCGGGACCACGCGCCGCTGCTCAGCCGGTGTCTCGACGGGCGTCTCGAGGCCGGGGCCGTGACGGTGTCGATCTCCGGCATCGTCGACGTGCGCGAGCTGCTGGCGGCGCAGACCCAGCGGTACGCGTTCGCCGAGGGCACCTTCGACGACATCGGCGGTGCCGCCGGGCCCGCGCTGGTGCCCATGGTCAGCGAGCAGTGGAGCCGGCGGTTCGGCTGGGACGGCCGCGACGAGATCCCGGCCGAGGAGCGGCACCTGCTGCACGCGCTGGTCCGGTCCGCCCACGAGGACGGCCGGATCGTCCGGATGGGCGGGCTGCCGGCGGCCGCCCGGAACGCGCGCCAGGCGCTCTGGACCGAACTCGGCGAGGCCGGGGTCGACGTGATCGCCGATGCCGATCGGGCCGGGCTGGCCCGTCATCTGCGCCGTCATCCCGTACGGCGGCAGGTCGTGCCCGGCGTCCCCGAGCAGCCCCCGCGGCGCCCCGGGAGCGTGCAGCATGCCTGAAAGATCCAGAAAGCCGCGCATTCCAGGTTAACTACAGGTGAACGCACTCTGAACTGGTGTTGAGCGGGGGTAGGCGGGCTCGGCAACGGGGGAGGCGTTTCCTAGCATTCCCTCGAATCCGCCCCACCCTTCAGCGAGGTCCGCGCCGTGAAGTTCTCCTTCCGCCCTGTCGAGGGCGCCTTCTACGAGCTGTTCACCAGGGCAGCTCAGAACCTCGTGCGCGGCACCGAGCTGCTCAACGAGCTCGCCCTGCCCGACGTGGACGTGCAGTCGGTCAGCGACCGCCTGACCGACGTCGAGCACGACAGCGACGAGATCACCCACACGCTCTACAAGAAGATCAACTCGACCTTCATCACGCCGTTCGACCGCGAGGACATCTACTCGCTGGGCTCGCAGCTCGACGACGTGATGGACCACCTCGAGGCGGTCGGCAACCTGCTCTACCTGTACGGGCTCACCGAGCTGCCCTCGCTGCCGCGCGAGATGCACGAGCTGGTCAACGTGCTGGACCAGCAGGCCAAGATCACCGCGGACGCCATGCCGCGGCTGCGCTCGATGAAGGGTCTCGAGGAGTACTGGATCGAGATCAACCGGCTCGAGAACGACGGCGACCGGGCGTACCGGATGCTGCTCGTCCGCCTCTTCTCCGGCGAGTACGACGCGCTGACCGTGCTCAAGATGAAGGAGGTCGCCGACGAGCTGGAGGCGGCCTGCGACGCGTTCGAGCACGTGGCGAACACGGTCGAGACGATCGCGGTCAAGGAGTCCTAGACCTTGTCTCCCGAGTTCATCGCCGTCACCGCGGTCATCCTGGCCGCTATGGCGTTCGACTACACCAACGGTTTCCACGATGCGGCGAACGCCATCGCCACCAGCATCAGCACCCGGGCCCTGACCCCACGCGTCGCGCTCGCGATGGCCGCGGTGGGCAACTTCGTCGGCGCGCACTTCGGCGCCGAGGTCGCGAAGACCGTGGGTGACGGCCTGGTCAAGCTGCCCACCGGCGTCGAGAGCCTCGGCGTCGTCTTCGCCGGCGTGGTCGGCGCCATCGCCTGGAACCTCATCACCTGGTACTTCGGGCTGCCCTCCAGCTCGTCGCACGCGCTCTTCGGCGGCCTGGTCGGTGCCACCTTCTTCGCCGCGAACGCGACGATCGAGTGGGGCACGATCACCGAGAAGATCCTCATCCCCATGGTCGCCTCGCCGGTGGTCGGTCTGATGCTCGGCTTCATCGTCATGGTGGCGCTGATGTGGATCTTCCGGCGCGGCAACCCGGGCAAGCTCAACCGGGGCTTCCGGATCGCGCAGACCATCTCGGCGGCGTTCATGTCGGTCGGCCACGGCATGCAGGACGCGGCCAAGACCATGGGCATCGTCGTGCTGGCTCTCTACACCGGCGGCTTCCAGTCCAGTTCCACGCACATCCCCGAGTGGGTCTTCTGGACCTCCGCGGCGGTGCTGGCCGCGGGCACCTACGCGGGCGGCTGGCGGATCATCCGCACGCTGGGTCGCAAGATCATCGACCTCGGGCCCGCGGAGGGCTTCGCCGCCGAGATGGTGGCCAGCTCGGTGCTCTTCTTCAACGCGCTGGTGCTGCACGCGCCGATCTCGACGACGCACACGATCACCTCGGCGATCATGGGCGTCGGCTCCACCAAGCGGCTCAGCGCGGTGCGCTGGAACGTGGCGGGCAACATCGTCATCGCCTGGATCACGACGTTCCCGGCGGCGGCCGGCATCGCCTGCCTCACCTACTTCATCGTGCGGCCGCTGTTCGGCTGACCGCTGGGTGAGAAGGCCGGCCTCGGGCCGGCCTTTTTGCTGCCCTTTGCATAGTACGGTTGACGTTATATAGCGGCGCCCGTACTGTCTGCGCCGTGCAGGAGCCAACCTTTCTCATCCTGACCGCGCTGGCGGCCCATCCGCTGCACGGCTACGGGATCATCCAGTCCGTGCTCGACCTCTCCGAGGGGGAGGTGAAACTGCGGCCGGGCACGCTCTACGGCGCCCTCGACCGCCTCGCCGACCAGGGCCTGATCCAGGTCGAGCGGGAAGAGGCGGTCGACGGGCGGCTGCGCCGCTACTACCGCCTGAGCGACAACGGCGCCGCCCTCCTCGCCGAGCAGGCCGAGCGGCTGCACCGGCGCGCCACAGCCGCCGAGGTGCAGCTGCGCGCCCACGGGGCGCCGGTGCCCTGCGAGGTGCGGCCCGCGGCGGACGGCGGGCTGGTGCTCGCGCTCGAGCCTGGGCACGCGCATCATTCGACTCGCTACGAGGCGGCGATGCGCGAACGCAACCGGCTGCTTACCGCCGATCTGCCGGCCGATCCCGATTGGCTCGGCGCGCTGGAGGCGCGACTGACCGACCTCGTGGCCGGGCTCGCGGCCGATCGACCCGTGATCGCCTTCCCGCGCGGCGCCGGAGCCCGCTTCGAGGGAACCCACGCCGCCACCGGGGCCGATTGCATCGCCCTCGACGACGGCGTAGCCGTTGTCGCCCTGGCGCTCGATCGTCACCGTCGACGCACCCGGGTCCACCGTCACC
>CAKUMG010000032.1 GCA_934667465.1 uncultured Actinoplanes sp.
GCCCCCAGCAGCGGCGTGACGAGGCGCTGCGGGCCCTGCAGAGCCCCCTGGACCGGATCCGGCAGACGTGCGCCGCGGACGTCCGCGGGCTCGCCGACGACCTCGCCCGCCGGCTGCGCGACTACCAGCAGCGGCCGCGGGCGACCCGCGCGGCGCTCGACCGGGCCCGGGACGCGTTCATGACGGCGAGCACCGGGGACGCGGCCGCCTCCTGCGGGCGCTGAGCGCTGTGATGGGATGGGTGGCGTGACGTACACGGTGACCGACGTTCCGGACAAGGAGCGCTTCGAGGCGCACGACGCCGACGGGGGCCTCGCCGGCCTGCTCACCTATCAGGCGACCGGCCCGATCGTGGTCTTCACCCACACCAGCAGCGACGACGAGGCCGTCAACGACGCCCTCGCGCGCGCCGCCATGGAGGACGCCCGCGCGAAGAGCCGTACGGTCGTGCCGATGGCCCCGTTCGTGAGCGGCTGGCTCGACAAGCACCGCGAGTACGACAAGCTCGTGGCCCGCTCCACCAAGAAGATCAAGTAGCCGAGCGGCGGGGCGAACTGCCGCACCCGCCGCCCGGGGACGGGGTCAGCCCTTGATGATGTGGTCGTAGCGCATCGGCACGTAGCCGGCCTGCCGCAGCTCGACCACGTTGATCGAGTAGTGGTTCATGTCCGTGGCGGGGCGCCCCTCCTCGTAGATCCAGAAGTCGGCCTTGGTGGCCGGGTTCGCCCACTTCTCGAACAGCTTCACGTGTTCGTTCTTGAGCAGCAGCGCGTCGCCCGGCAGCAGGTCGTTCCAGTCGATCCGGTGCGAGTACTGGTCGAGGTTGCCGGTGAAGATGCCGTAGCTGCCGTCGGGGTCGTCACCGTTCATCTTCCAGCACATGGCCACGAAGCCGGAACAGTCCTGCCGGTACTTGCGGCCCTTGTTGACGTCCCAGGTGTAGGCGCCGTCGTTGTAGGGGATGTTGCGGTCCCACCAGTCCTTGGCTCGTTCGATCGTGACGCTGCGCTTGACGTCCGCGCCGTAGGCGATGGCGGCGGAGGCGGGCGACGACAGTCCCACCCCGGTGACGGTGGCGCCGGCTCCGGCGAGGGCGGCGGTGAGAAGGCTTCTTCTACGCATGGCGGCGAGTGTCGGCACCCGATCCGACGGATACCTTGCGGGCGGGCCCAAGATCTCCGCAAGCTTTCCGACCGGTGCGCCGATCCACAGTGGTGGCAGTTCGTTCCCCACCACCACGGAGGACCCCATGAAGCGCAAGGTAATCGGAACTGTCCTGGCGGGAGCGGTGGCCGCGACGGCCGCCGTCTTCGGCGCGACCTCGCCGGCGATGGCCGCCGACCCCCGGTCGGACGCCTGCGGCGACCATGCGTGCGGCAGCGCCACCTTCCGTTTCTCCAGCAACAAGCTGACCATCAACCCGATCTCGCTGTCGGTCCGGGACCCGCTGTGCGAGAACAAGAACATGGCGTTCGTCCTGTTCCAGGTCGAGTACAACGACGGCAGCCAGTGGATCACCCCGAAGCGGCGCTACGACGACAAGCCCTGTGACAGCTCGCCCGCGACCTTCTCGATGACCAAGGCCTCCAACGGCAAGATCATCAAGCGGGCCCGGGTTGTCGTCGGCGACAACGCCAACGGCGAGATCTATGGGAACTGGCGCAACGCCTGACGGCACCGCCGGCCGGGCCGCTCTTTTCGGGGAGCGGCCCGGCCGACGTCTAACCGGGCAGCTCGCGGGCGTAGAGCGAGACCAGGTCGGGCATCCGGTAGCGCTGCCGGTTGGCGTCGTCGCGGCCCGCCACGTCGAGCAGGTGCCAGTCGACGAGCCGCTCCAGCGAGCCCGCCATGTCCGGCTCCGCGGCGTCCGCGAGGGCCGCCGGGACCCGAGCCGGGAACGTCGTCCCGTGCAACCGGCTCAGCAGCCGGAACGTCGCCCGTTCGCGTGGTTCCAGGGCGTGGTAGCTCGGCGCGATGCTGGCCCGGACCGTCAGGTCGCCCACCGCGAGTTCGTCCAGGCGCCGCCGCTCGTCCCGCAGCCGCTCGGCGAGATCCGCGAGCATCCAGTGCCGGCGGGCGCCGAGCCGGGCCCCGGCGATGCGGATCCCGAGCGGCAACCGGCCGCACAGGGCGGCGATCGTCCGCGCGGCAGCCGGCTCGGCCGCCACCCGGCCGGGCCCGGCCGTGTGCGCCAGCAGCTCGAGCGACTCCCGCTCGTCGAACTCGGGCAGCCACACCCGCTCCGCCGTCAGCCCCGCCAGCGGCGTACGGCTCGTCACCACCACCGCCGACCCGGTGTCCCACGGCAGGAGCGGCCGCACCTGGCACTCGGTCATCGCGTCGTCCAGCACCACCAGGATCCGCCGGTTCGCCAGGTGTGCCCGATAGAGCTCGGCCGGCTCACCGCGCCCCTCCAGCCCCAGGTGGCGTACGACGTGAGCCAGCGCCTCCGCACCCGACAGGGCCCGGTCGGTGGTTCCGCCCAGGTCCACGAACACCCGCCCGTCGGGGAACCGCGCGGCGAGCCGGTGTGCCGCGTGCACCGCCAGCGCCGTCTTCCCGGCCCCGGCCGGGCCGGTCACGACCAGCGGCGACCCCGGCAGCGCTTCCAGCCGCCCGAGCTGGCGCGCCCTTCCGACGAACTCCGGCACGTCGGGAGGAAGGAGCACCGGACCACCGGCGGGAACCGCCCCGGGCTGCAGCGCCGCACGATGGGCCTCGGCCAGCTCGCGCCCCGGGTCGGCGCCGAGCTCCTCGGCCAGCAGCGCCCGGGTGGACGCGAACACCGTGAGCGCCTCCGCGCCCCGCCCGGTGGCGTGCAGAGCCCGTACCAGCGCGGCGGCCAGCCCCTCCATCAGCGGGAACTCGCCCAGCAGCCCGGTCAGGGGCGCGACCACTCGCGCCGGCTCGCCCGCCCGCAGCTCCGCCTCCGCCCACGCGATCGCCGTCTCCGCGCGCCGCCGCTGCCACTCGGACCGCATCCGCTCCACCCAGGCCCCGCCGAGACCGGCCAGCGGCTCCCCGCGCCACAGCTCCATGGCACGGCGCAGGTCGTCGCTCCCGCCCGCGGCCAGCCGCTCGAGGAGCAGGACGTCGACCAGGTCCGGGTCGAGGTCGAGCAGATAGCCGCCCGACCGGCGCACCAGCGCCGCCTCGGTGCCGTCCGCGGCGGCGGCCTCGGTGATCAGCCGCCGCAACCGCGCGATGTACGGGTAGAGCGCCTCGCGGGCCTGCCGGGGCGGGTCGTCGCCCCAGATCCGTTCGATGACCGTCCCGGTCGGCACGAGCCGACCGGCGTCCACCGCCAGGGCCGCCAGCACCGTACGCTGCCGGGGCGCGCCGGGATCCACCCGGTCCGCCGATCCGATCTCCACCGGACCCAGCAAGCGGATCCTCATCCGGCCCCTCCCGAGATCGACCTCGTACCTTGTCGATCATGGACGGTACCGACGGGTGACCGGGCGGGTGAGGGCTGAACGCCCCTCATTCGCCGAGGAGCCCCCGCAGCGAGGCGGGGGCTCCGGGCCAGGAGAAGGTCAGCCGGCGTAGAGGGAGATCTCCGTCAGCGTGGGGGTGTACTGCTCGGTGGCGATCTGCCCGGTCAGCGCGACCCGGACCTTGCAGGTGGTGACGCTGCCGAAGCCGGTGACGGTGCGGTCGTGGCCGATGCCGTCGGTGGCCGTCGCGAAGGTCACCCAGGCGCCGGTGGCGGCGTCCCAGCGCTGCAGCTCGAACGACTGGACGCGGGGGTTGGTGCCCGAGTCCGTGTACTCGTCGAGGTACACCTGGTCGAACGTGGTGTCGGCGCCGAGGTCGACGTCGAGGGTGATCGGGTAGCCGGCGGCGTCGGCGGCCGCCCAGCGGGTGGTGAGGTCGCCGTCGGTCAGGTTGACCGCGGTCAGGGTGCCGCCGCCGCCCGGGTGGGTGGAGCTGGCCGTGACCGGCTTGCCGAGCGCGAGGTTGACCCGGTTGTCGGTCTCCTCCTCGATCGGGTTCGTGTCGACCGGGTTCTTCTCGCGGTGGCCCTTCTTGACCTCGGCGATGCCGATGTCGGGGGCGTCGCCGTAGTACAGCCTGGTGCCGACGAAGTCCTCGGTGCCGAGCCGCACGTTGTACCGGCCCTTGTCGATCAGCGGCGAGTCCTTGCGGAGCTCGAACGGCTTCGCCGCGTGCCGGATCTTGTCGACGCCGGCGCCGCGAACATAGTCAGCGGGGTCGCCCATGAAGCGCGGGTCCGCCCGCACGCCCGCAGGGTCCGACGGCTCCTGCGCGGAATGCGTACCGGATGCTTCGTAGTAGTTGTTGTTCGCGAAGACGGCCTGGCGCAGCGCGCCGGGCTTGCGGTACCACGTCGTCGGGGTGGTCTTCGAGGTGTTGTAGAAGATGTTGTTCAGGAAGTAGACGCGGCTCAGGAACGTCTCGTCGTGCACCTGGCCGAGCAGCGCGCCGTCGTAGACGAACGTGTTGTTGAGGAAGTAGGTCGGCGAGTAGTTCGTCGACAGCATGTTCTTCACCAGCACGCCGTTGTCGTTGACGCTCAGGTTGTAGCGGGCGACCGAGTTGGAGCTGTTGCCCATGTAGGCCATCCAGCCCGCCTTGTTGTCGTGCGAGTAGTTGAACTGGTAGGTGACGTTGAAGTTGGTGTACTCCAGGTCCCAGGGGGTGCCGTCGAACTCGTTGGCGGGGCCGCCGTAGACCTCGTTGTACTGCATCACCGAGTCGGCGCCGGCCCACAGGTAGAGGCCGCAGGACACCGCGTTGTAGCGCTCGAGGAAGCCGTTGACCTCGTTGTACTCGACGGTCATGTGCTTGCTGTTGGCGAGCTGGAACGCGCCCTGCCCGATACTCTCGGCGTAGTTGTGGCCGATGTAGACGTCGCGGCTGTAGAGGTCGCGGGTGCGGACCCAGAGCTGCTCCCAGCCCTCGTGGAACTTGCCGGCCTCGTCGTACTGCCCGGCGGCCACGCCGTCGGCGTTGAACCAGTTGAACGCGAACTGCACGGCGTGCAGCTCCACGTTCTCGAACGTGTTGTCCTCGATTCGGACGTCCTGGAAGTACCAGCCGCCGGTCGAGTACTCCTTGTAGCTCTTCGAGCCGAAGACCTGGAAGTTGACCGCACCGTAGTGGATCTTCTGCCACGTGCTCGGGCCGTCGAGGTTGTGCACGTGGACGTCGTGGATCCGGAAGTGGTCCATGATGTTGTCCGCGCCGGCCGGGAGCAGGTCGGCGTTGATGGATACCATGATGCCGTCGCGGACGTAGGTGCCGGTGGTGATATCCGTGGCGAAGTCGTCGTCGTTGGAGAGCGCGACGTTGTTGATGTCGAAGCCCTGCTGGTTGCGCAGCACGATCGCGCCGGTCAGGCCGACGGTCTCGGGGTTCTTCGTGCCGTCCGCCCGGAACGGACTGGGCACGTTACCGTTTGTCGCGATATATGGGCGCGGGGCCTTGTCGGAGCCGTACGCCGAGATCGTGATGGGCTTCTTCGCGGTGCCGGAGCCCTTCGGCCACAGCTGCTGGTCCTGCCACTGCGAGCCGGCCTTGAGCAGGATCCGGTCGCCGGGCCGGAACGTGGTCGCGCTCGCCTTGCCGAGCGTCTTCCAGGCGGCCTTGGCGGTGCGCCCGGAAGCCGTGTCGTTGCCGGCCGCGGCATCGAGGTAGAAGTCGCGCCCGCCCGTCTTGTTAGGAGTGTTGCCAGGCCACGTCTTCTTGGCCGAAGCCGACGACGAAGCGGTAGCCGCTGCCGGGGAGCCGGGCAGCAGTGGTGCGACGAGCAGGCCGGCGGCGAGGGCCGCAAGACCGGCACGCAGCACCCGGGAACCAGGTGTCATTGCGCATCCTCCGGGGTGATGTCATCCACCGCCGCGCTGTCGACGTCCATGTCGGTGGCAGCCACGCGGCGCTGGAGGTATTGGGAGAACTTCTCCGTCGTGAGGGACTGCCGGATCCGCGGGGCGTAGGCGGTGAACGCGGCGTCCTCGTCGACGGTCCTGCTGTCGAGCTGGTAGTACGTGACCTCGCCCGCGCCCGGCTGCGGCGCGGAGACCTGGCCGGGCCGCAGGGTGGTGAGCACGGCCAGGAGGTCCTGGTCGTGGCCGTTGCGGCCGGTCGAGGCACTCCCGTCGTACGTGCCGGTCGTGAGCCGCGCGCCCGGCACGCCCGCGGCGTCCTGCAGCGACGCGGGGGCGGTGAGGCGGGCCGAGGCGCGCACGACGAGCGTCGAGTACTCGTACGTGGTCGCGTTGGCGCTCCAGTCGTCGCGGTCCGCGTCGAACGCGGCGCGCACCTCGGCGTCGGTCACCGCGGCCGGCCCGCCCGTGGCGCCGAGCTTCTTCTCCAGGGCGGTGGTCAGGTCGGTGAGCCGCTTGGTCCAGTACTCCGCGGGCGCGAACTCGGTGACGCCGTAGACGACCTCGCCGCTGTCGCGGGCCCGCGCCCGGGAGTCGTTCTCCTCCTCGACGTCGGCCAGGAAGTCGTCGTGGTCCACGGAGTCGAGCAGGCCCTGTTCCTGCGCGAGGATCAGCAGCGTCTTGTCGTGCCGGATCTCCTCGAGGGCCCGCTGCCGCAGCAGGGCACCGCCGTCGTCGGCGCCGCCGAGCTCGTTGGTCACCGCGGCGGCGACACGGCTCATGTGGAAGAGCACCTCGTCGCGGGTCACCGGATGACCACCGACGGACGCCACTTCCTCCGTACGGGGAATCAGCGCGACAGTGACGACCAGGGCGGCCATGGCGGTCAGCGCGCCGCCGATCCCGTACCAGCGCCTCATCGCGGCGCCCCGATCACCGCCACCCGCGCGACCACGGGTGTGTCGCGGCTCGCGGTGATCTCGACCCGCACCGCGTCGGCCTCCACCGCCGGGAACGTGAGGATCCGCTGGTAGCCGACGGCGTTCGCCTCCCCGAGCACGATCCACCCCGCAGCCGTACGCCCGTGCGCGACCACGTGTTCGATGCGCTGCCCAAGGCTGATCTCCTCGCCGATCACGACCGCCTCGACCGGGTGCGTGCCCCCGAGATCCAGGGTCAGCGCCGGCCGCGGATCGGTGGCGTCGGGCTGCCACGGCAACCGGCCGCAGCCCGGCCACTCGTTCGCGACCCGGCCCGGCCTGCCGGAGGTGACCGACGGGGTCGCCTCGAGCCAGCGGCGGCGGAAGCTCGCGATCCGCTCCCCCAGCTCGGCCAGCACGGTCACGTCGTTCATGTGGATCACGCCGTCGGCGGTCGGGGGCACGTTGAGCAGGAAGCACGAGTTGCCGCCGACCGCGCGCAGGTAGTTCGCGAACAGCTCGCCGGCGCTCTTCACGGCGTCGTCCTCGGCGGGGTGGTGGAACCAGCCGGGCCGGATCGACGTGTTCACCTCGGCCGGGTACCAGACCAGGTCGTCGTGCCCGGCGAGGGCCGCCCGGCTGCCGAGGTCCTGTTCGTCGCTGCGCACCAGCGTCGCGAACGTGCCGTCGTCGGCCTGCTGCGACCGGGACGCGATGCGCTCGGCGTCCTGCAGCGCGCGCGGGACGACGCTCCACTCGTCGGGGCGGGTCTCGCCGGCCTCGTTGCCGCACCAGCGCACGTCCGGGCCGCAGACGCTGATCACCGCGTCCGGCTGGTGCTCGCGGATGACGGCGTAGTAGCGCTCCCAGTCGTAGGTCTGGCGCTTGCCGTTCGGGCCCTCCCCGTTCGCGCCGTCGAACCAGACCGAGAAGATCGGCCCGTACCGGGTGAGCAGCTCGGTCAGCTGCGCCACGTAGAAGTCGTCGTACGCCTTCCCGGTGCCGTACGACGCCTCGGTCCGGTCCCACGGCGACAGGTACACGCCGAACTTCAGCCCGTGGCGGCGGGCGGCCTCGGCGGTCTCCCCCACGACGTCGCGCGGGCACGGCGACGCGGCGACCGAGTACGACGTGGCGTCGCTGGGCCAGAGGCAGAAGCCGTCGTGGTGCTTCGCGGTGAGGATGACGGCGGTCATGCCGGCGTCCTTGAGCGCGAGGATCCACTGGTCGGGGTCGAGCACGTCCGGGTCGTAGCGCGCCGGGTCGTCGTGGCCCTCGCCCCACTCGCGGTCGGTCATGCTGTTCATGCCGAAGTGGAGGAAGCCGTAGAACTCCAGGCGCTGCCAGGCGAGCTGCCGGGCGCTCGGCCGGACGGCGGCCAGGGCGGGGGCGGTCATCGGTACCTCCGGTTGTACTCGGCGAGCAGCACCAGCAGGACGCCGAGCGCGGCGAGCATGGCGGCGAGGCTGCCCCAGCCGATCGAGGGGCGCAGCACGATCACGGCGGCGACGCAGGCCAGCGCGGCGACGACGCGCAGGGCGAGGAACAACAGGTTCACGATCAACCCTTCACGCCGCCGGCGGCCATGCCCTCGACGAGGCGGCGCTGGATCAGGGCGTAGACGAGGAGGACGGGGACGATCACGATCACCATGCCGGCGTACAGGCGCCCGTAGTCGGCGGCCGCCTTCTGCGCGGTGAACAGGTTGAGCAGGCCGACCTGCACGGTCTTGTTGTCGCCGGGCAGCAGGGTCAGCGAGATGATGAAGTCGTTCCAGTACGCGAGGAAGTTGAACAGGATCACGGTGGTGACCGCCGGGCGGGCCATCGGCAGCATGATCCGGGTCATCACCGCGAACCGGGACGCGCCGTCGAGCGACGCGGCCTCCTCGTAGTCGACCGGGATGCTGCGGAAGTACGCGGTCAGCAGGTAGATCGAGAACGGGATCGACGTGGCCGCGTAGACCAGCGACAGCATGCCCGGGTTGTCGATGAAGAAGCCGCCGGGCATCAGGTCCACGATCGCGCGGTCCCAGTCGACGAGCATCAGGAAGATCGGCACGACGATGTAGTTGACGTTGACGAACAGGCCGGCCAGCAGCGCCGTCTCGACCAGGCCCCTGCCGCGGAACTCGTACCGGGCGATGACGTACGCGGCGGGCACCGACACCAGCAGCACGAGCACCAGGCCGAGCAGCGTCACCAGCAGCGAGGTCAGGAAGTACCGGCCGATGCCCGCGTCCACGAACGCGTCCGCGTAGTTCTGCAGCCGCAGGCCCTCGGGCAGCGTCCACGGGTTCCCGTAGAACTCGCTCTTGCCCTTCAAGGACGCGATCAAGACCCAGGCGACGGGTACGGCGATCGCGAGCGCGATGGCGCCGACGAGCGCATAGGTCAGCCCTCTGCCCGTACGGGCGCGCTTCTCTTGCATTGTCGTCATGGCTGATCCGATCTCAGAACTGCAGCGGCTCGCGCTTGGTCGCCCGGCTCACGAGCAGCGACACGAGGAAGGAGAAGACGAAGATGACCACGCCGATGGCCATGCCGTAGCCGTACGACGAGTTCGTGTACGCCTGCTTGTACATGTAGCTGAGCAGCACCTCGGACGAGCCGTCCGGGCCGCCGCCGGTCATGGCGCGCACCAGCACGAAGCTCAGGTTGACCGCGCTCATGATGAAGAACGTGAGCGTGGTGCGCAGGTTCTGCCAGATCAGCGGCATCGTGATGGTGAAGAACTGCTTCGCCGCGGACGCGCCGTCCATCGAGCTCGCCTCGTAGAGCTCCTCGGGGATGCTCGCCATGCTCGACATGTAGAGCACCATGTAGTAGCCGAGCGACTGCCAGACCATCGCGAGCGCGACCGACCAGAGCACGAGCTTCTGGTCACCGAGCCACACCTGCTGCAGGCCGTCCAGCGACAGCGCCCGCAGCGTACCGTTGATCAGGCCGTTCTCCTGGTCGTAGATGGCCGAGAAGATCGCGGCGATGACGACGACGGAGAGCACGTTGGGCACGTAGAGCACGAACCGGTAGAGGTTGCGGCCGCGCAGCTTCTGCCGGGTCATGATCGCGGCGAGGAAGAGCCCCATGCCCATCGTCACGATCGTCACCACGATGAGCAGCGCGACGGTGTTCTGGAAGGCTCGCAGGAACTGCTGGTCGTCGAGGAGCTTGGTGAAGTTGTCCAGCCCGACGAACCGCATCGTGGGCGAGAAGCCGCTCCACTGGTAGAACGACATCCGGAACACGTTGATCGTCGGCCAGATCATGAACACCGCGAACAACACCAGCGCCGGGATCAGGCACGCGGCCACGAACGTGCCGTTGCCCCGTTTGCGCTTCGTGGCCGGTGCCGACACCTTCGTCTCGGTCCGCGTCGGTGGAGGGGAGAGTGTCGTCACCGCTTACCGGTCCTTTGCTGGGGTCCGGCGGCAGCCCGATCTGGGGTCGGGCCGCCGCCGGAGTCTTTGATCCTCAGAGGTCTTGGATCACGCAGGTGATCCCTCGGCGGGAGCGACGGTCTGTACCCACCACCCCGCTACGACATCCTTAATTTGATCTTTAGGAGCCGGCCTGGCGGAGCTTCTCGCTGGCGTCGTGCAGGGCGTTCTGCCAGTCGTCGACCGTCTTGTCGCCGCTGATGATGCTGTTGGCGGTGTCGAACAGCGTCGCCTTGATGTCCACGCCCTCGACCGGCGTCGTGGCCGCGAAGCCGCCGACCAGCGCCGCCGTGTTCGGGTCCTCGTAGAGCTTGTAGAACTCGGCGTTCTCCTCGGTGAGCGACGCCGCGATGCCCTTGATCGGCTGGATCGCGCTCGACTTGGCGAAGATCTTGGCGGCCTCGTCCGAGTAGAGGTAGGCGACGAAGTCCTTGGCGGCGTCCTTGTTCTCGGCGGCGCTGGGCACCCACACCGACTCGACGGACGTGGTCAGGTAGCGCTTGCTGCCCGCGGTCACGGCCGGCAGCGGCGTGAGGCCCCACTGGAAGCCTTCGGCGCGCGGCGCGTCCTTCATCTCGCCGACGATCCAGGTGCCGTTCGGCATGAACAGCGCCTTGTTGTCCAGGATCGACTGCTGGTTCTTCGTGAAGTCCTGCTCGTTGGCGTAGCCGACGGTGGTGGGCGCGGCGTAGGACAGCAGCCGGGTGGTGACGTCGAGGACCTGGCGGGCCTGGGCCGACTTCCAGACGTCCTGCTTGTACGTCATGACGTCGGTGTAGAACTGCTCGCCGCCGACGTTGGCGAGCAGCGCGAAGAAGTAGCCGTCGAGGTAGCCGGCGGTCGGGTAGGTGAACAGCGAGGTGCCCTCGGCCTTGGCCTTGTCGCCGAGCGCGAACATCTCGTCCCACGTCGCCGGGACCTGCCAGCCCTTCTCGGCGAACAGGCCCTTGTTGTAGAACAGGCCGGTGGGCGCGTAGTACGTCGGCAGCAGGTAGGTCTTGCCGTCGCCGTACGGGTCGGTGTTGAGGTTGCCGACGATGCCGTCGGTGAGCTTGTCCTTGACCGTGGTCTGCTCGCCGGGGACGGTCGCGCCGAGCACGCCGGTGAGGTCCTCGAGGGCCTTGTCCTTGACCAGCGTCTCGGTGAGCGCGGCCTTGCGGCCCTGGCCCAGCACGACGACATCGGGGAACTTGCCGGCCTTCATGTTGGGGCTGATCTCGTCCTCGATGCTCTTCGAGATCTGCAGCTGGACGTCGAGGCCGGGGTTCTTCGCCTTGTAGGCGTCGATCACCTCGGTGTACATGTCGCGGCCGTAGCCGCCCTCGAGCGCGGCGACCTTGAGCACCTTGCTGTCGGACTCGGCACCGCCGCCGCCACCGCAGCCGGCGAGCAGGCCGAGCGCCGTGGCGGCTGCCGCCAGGGCGAGAGATTTCTTCATCTGTATGTGGTCCTTCCGTGGTGCCGCGCCCTCGAGGCGACCGTGCAGGCCGCCGGACGTTGTTACGGTGGCATCGATAACATCAGGAATCAAGAGGGCGTTACGAAAATGCGGACCCCGGGTTCACCGGGACCGCGGCGCCGCCGTCGAGGCGCGCACGGACAGTGCCGGCGCGGACACGGATCCGCCGTCGCCGGCGTCCAGCAGCAGCGCCACCGCGGCCTCGCCGGACTGGTAGAAGTCCTGGCGCACGGTGGTCAGCGGGGGGTGACAGTATGCCGCGAGCGCGATGTCGTCGACGCCCACGATGGACACGTCCTCCGGCACGCCGCGGCCCCGCTCGCGCAGCGCCTTGATCAGCCCGAACGCCATCTCGTCGCTGGCGGCGAACACCGCGGTGACGTCCGGGATCATCGCGATGATCTGCCCCTGCCGGTAGCCGGACTCCGGCGACCAGTCCCCCTCCAGGGGTGGCGGCGCCTCGATCCCCGCCTCGGCCAGGCACTCCTGCCAGCCCTGCCGCCGCTGCCGCGCCTCGATCCACTCGTCCGGCCCGGCGACGTGCCACACCTGACGGTGCCCGAGGTCGAGCAGGTGCTGGGTGGCGACCCGGCCGGCCTCGCGCTGGTCGATGCCGAGCACGCGGGCGCCCTCGGTGCGCGAGCCGTCGAGCGTGACCGTGGGGATGTCGCGGGTGATGTCCTCCATCTTCTGCGTGACCGAGATCAGCGGGACGGCGATGACGATGCCGTCGACGCCCTGGTCGGCGAGCTTGGACAGGGACCGTTCCATCAGCGCGGTGTCCAGGCCGGCGATGGTCGCGATGCTCACCGCGAAGCCGGCCCGGCCGGCGGCCGCCTCGACGCCGGCGGTCACCGCGGACCGGGAGTAGTAGCCGCCGGACTGCAGCAGGACCAGGCCGATCGTGTGGCTGCGCCCCGAGGAGAGCACCCGGGCGGCGTTGTTGAAGCGGTAGCCGAGCTGCTCGACGGCGGCCAGCACGCGGCGGCGGGTCTCCGGGTTGACGTTGGGCGCGTCGCGCAGCGCCCGGGACACGGTCTGCGCCGACACTCCGGCGGTCCTGGCCACGTCGGCCATGCTCGGCTGCCGGGCCGGCCCAGGCCGGGCCGTCGCGTCGGTCATGGAAGCTCCTTGCTGGGCGGCAGTGAAGGGGATCATAGCGCCGTTGTTACCGATGGCATCGATAACATAGGCTCGCGCCGTGATCGAACTGCCCGCGCCGGAGATCGCCCCGGCACCGCCCGCGACCACGCCCGCCCTCACCTGGCACGAGCGCCGGCTGCTGCGGCACGGCGCCGGTCACCAGATCCTCTCCGGGGCCCTGCACTACTTCCGGGTGCACCCGCAGCTGTGGCGCGACCGGCTGCGCCGCGTGGCCGACCTGGGGCTCAACACCGTCGACACGTACGTCGCCTGGAACTTCCACCAGCCGCACGAGGACGCGGCGCCGCGCTTCGACGGCTGGCGCGACCTGGAGGGCTTCCTGCGGCTCGCCGCCGACGAGGGGCTCGACGTCATCGTGCGCCCCGGCCCGTACATCTGCGCCGAATGGTCCAACGGCGGCCTGCCCGCCTGGCTCACCGCCCGCGACATCGCGCTGCGCAGCTCGGACCCGCTGTTCACCGGCGCCGTCGCCCGCTGGTTCGACGAGCTGATCCCCCGCCTCGCCGCCCTGCAAGCCGGCCGGGGCGGCCCGATCGTCGCGGTCCAGGTCGAGAACGAGTACGGCAGCTACGGCGACGACCACGCGTACCTGGCCTGGAACCACGAGGCCCTGACCGCGCGCGGCATCACCGAGCTGCTGTTCACCGCGGACGGCCCGACCGACCTGATGCTCGACGGCGGCACGCTGCCCGGCGTCCTGACCGCCGCCACCCTGGGCTCCAAGCCCGAAGCCGCCCGCGCGCTGCTGGCCGGCCGCCGCCCCGCCGAGCCGTTCGTCGTGGCCGAGTACTGGAACGGCTGGTTCGACCACTGGGGCGAGAAGCACCACGTCCGCGGCGTGCCCAGCGCCGCCCGCACACTGGAAGGGATCGTCGCCGACGGCGGCAGCGTGAGCCTCTACATGGCCCACGGCGGCACCAACTTCGGCCTCTGGGCGGGCGCCAACGAGGACGCGGGCCGCCTGCAGCCCACGATCACCAGCTACGACTCGGACGCCCCGATCGCCGAGGACGGCTCGCTGACGGACAAGTTCTTCGCCATGCGTACGGTGCTGGGCGCCACCGGCCCGCTGCGGGTGACCCCGCGCCCGCCCGTCCTGCCCGCTCTTGAGACGTCCCTGGTGCCGCGCGCAGGCCTGATCGAGGGCCTGCGCGCCGTGCCCGCCCCGGTCACCACCGCGCCGCGCCCGGCCACGTTCGAGCAGCTCGGCCTCGACGCGGGCCTCGTGCTGCACACCGCGTACCCGACGATCCCCGCCGGTGACCACACGCTCACCCTCACCGACGTCCGCGACCGCGCCGTGGTCCTGGCCGACGGCGTCGTGGTGGGCGTCGCCACCGCCTCCCAGCCCACCCTGCCCGTACGCGGCACGGGCGCGGCCGTGCGCCTGGAGGTGCTCGTCGAGAACCTGGGCCGCGTCAACTACGGCCCCGGCGTCGGCGCCCACAAGGGCCTGCTCGGCCCGGTCCTGGTCGACCGGCGCATCGTGTACGGCTGGGAGAGCACCCCGGTCCCCCTGCAGGACTGGACCACGGCTCAGCTCGGCACCGCCCTCGCCGCGGGCTCCCCCGGCACCACCGGCTTCGCCACGGCCACGTTCACCGTCGCCACGCCGGCCGACACGTTCCTCGCCCTCCCCGGCTCCGGCCACGGCCTCGTCTGGATCAACGGCTTCCTCCTCGGCCGCCACTGGGAGATCGGCCCCCAGCTGACCCTCTACTGCCCGGCGCCGCTGCTGCACCCGGGCGAGAACACGGTCACGGTCCTCGAGCTCGACCACCTCGGCACCGTCCTCGAACTCCGCGAGACCCCCGAGCTGGGCCCCACCGAGGAGTACATCGAAGAGTTCGACTGACCCGTCCGCGGGGTCGTTTATTGTTGGCGGCTTGAGCCACGCACATCACTCCCACGCCCCGGGTGAGCCGCGGCGGGACCTGCCCTGGGCCCGGCGACTCACCGTGATCCTGCTCGTCGTCACCGCGGTCGTGACCGCGGTGGGGATGCTGCTGCTCTGGCCGCGGGACACGCCCGACGTGGCCGCGGGGGCGGGGGCGGGGGCCGGGCCGGCGCGGGTGCTCGGGGAGATCCTGTCGGTGACGCCCGAGCAGTGCCCGGCGCTGCCGGAGGGTGAGCAGCAGCCGCCCGACGCGGTGTGCGGGAGCGTCGGGGTGCGGCTCGAGGACGGCGCCGAGGTCGTGGCGGAGATCCCGACCGGGCCGGGGGCGCCGGCCGTCGCCGCCGGGGACGACGTGACGCTGCTGGTGCTCGAGGACGGGGAGACCGGCCAGCCGTCGTACTCGATCGCGGACTACCAGCGGTCGACGCCGTTGTGGCTGCTCGGGGTGGTGTTCGCGCTGGCGGTGATCGCGTTCGGGCGGCTGCGGGGGTTCACCGCGCTGCTCGGGCTGGGGATCACGTTCGCGATCCTGCTGTTCTTCATCGTGCCCGCGATCCTGGACGGGCGCTCGCCGGTGCTGGTCGCCGTCGTGGGCGCCGCCGCGATCATGCTGACGGTGCTCTATCTGACGCACGGGCTCAACACGACGACCACGGTGGCGGTGGCGGGGACGCTGATCAGCCTCACGCTGACGGCCGCGCTGTCGGCGGCGGCGATCGCGTTCACCCGGCTGTCCGGGGTCGGGGACGAGACCGCCACGTACCTGAACATCACCGAGGGCGATGTGAACATGCGGGGTCTGTTACTCGCGGGCATCGTCATCGGGTCGCTGGGAGTGCTCGACGACGTGACGGTCACGCAGTCGCACACGGTGAGTGAGCTGGCGGTGGCCAATCCGGCGTACGGGTTCCGGCAGCTCTACAGCGCCGCGACCCGGGTCGGGCGGGCGCACATCGCGTCGGTGATCAACACGATCGTGCTGGCGTACGCGGGCGCGTCGCTGCCGCTGATGCTGCTGTTCCGGACCGGGGGCACGCCGATCGGGGAGCTGCTGACCGGGGAGATGATCGCGCAGGAACTCGTACGCAGCGCGGTCGGCACGATCGGCCTGATCGCCGCCGTCCCGATCACGACCGCCCTGGCCGCGTGGGTCGCCTCCCGCCTGCAGACCCCCGCGGCTCCGGCGCCGGTCCCGGCCCCGGCTCCAACCCCGGCCCCGGAACACAGCCCGCGACATGGAAGCCGCGAGGACCGCGGAACCCGCGAAAGCCGCCCCGACGACGGCTGGGAGGCGGGCGGCGACGCCGCGTGGAAGTCGTTCTACGACCGGGACGAGCGCTGACGCGACGCGCCGACGACACGCTGACCAGCGCAGATACGGGACCGTATCGGCGAATCCCGCCGGAGGCCTTGACGGCATAGTCAGATCATCTTTACATTGGCCGCCATGCGCGAACCCACGTTCTGGATTCTCACCTCCCTGGCCACCGAGGCCAGGCACGGC
>CAKUMG010000033.1 GCA_934667465.1 uncultured Actinoplanes sp.
CCCCATGAGCGACGTGAGCTGGCTGGTCAGTTGGTCCGCGACACCCTCGACGTCCTGCGACGCCTTCTGCATCGAGGCGAGTTCGGTCTGCATCTTCGCCATGGCGGTCACCCCCCGTTCTTACTGGTTCACCCCGGTCTCTCCGAGGCCTCGATCGCACCGTTCCTGGAAGGACAGTGCAGGTGGCGGGCTTGTGCCACCTCGATACGGAGACGGTAACGGGTCCGGTCCGCGGGGCGCCAGACACGTAAATGCCTCAATCACGGTTCAATAGGATCTTTAGCTGTCTCCGGATCCAGGACCGGGCCGCTGGGCAGGCGGACGACCAGGCTCGACGGCAGCTCGACGGCGCTCACGGAGCCGTAGCCGAGGACGTTCGCCACCTCGTCGCTCGCCAGCGGATAGCGGTATCCCAGGTCGGTGACGAGGTTCACCGTGCCGGTGGGGGCGTCCGGCGAATCCTTCGCGCGGACGAGCACGCCGTAGCCCGGTTCGACGACCACCCGATCGGCCAGCGGCACACCGTCACCCGTACGGCCGGGGGTGCTGACCGACTCGGCGGTCTGCTGCACCTGCGCGTCCAGGGCCACCCGCGGCTGGTCCTGGCCGGGCGAGTACTCGGCGCAGACGGCCGGCTGGTCACCGGTCAGCCGGGCGATGTCCGGGCGGCGCTGCGGAGCCGCGTACTGGCCGCTCGTCTCCACCTCCTTCGTCGCGGCCGAGGCGGTGTCGGCGGCCAGCCGCTCGACCCGGAGTTCACTTCCCTGGTACGCCGTGCGCGTCGCCGGGTCGGCGAGCTGCACACTGGCCTGGAGCTCGCTGATCGGCACCAGCGCGCTCGCCTTGGCGAGGTAGTACTGGCGGTCACCGGCCTGGCTCTCCACCACGTAGACGCGCCCGACCACACCGTCCGGGATCGCCGACGACGCATCGCCGCGGCCGGAGACCGTACGGCCGCCGATGTTCTCCCCCGCCGGCAGCGCGTTGAGCCAGGCGCCGCCCGCGGAGACCACCGGCTCCGAGGTCATGGTCAGTCCCTCGAGGACGGTCTCCTCGTCGCGGATCCGATAGCGGTGGTCCTGCCAGATCAGGTAGAGCACGTCCGTGGCGGCGTCGCGGACGAGCAGCGCGGACTCCTCCGGGTCGCGCCCGCCGCTCACCCGGCGGCCCACGGTCAGCACCGTCGTCGCCTCGACGCCGCCCGAGGCGTTCCGGGTGGGCTGCGTGCAGAGCGTCCACGGACCGTCGAGCATGCGCTTCGGGTCGGGCAGCGAGTCCGGGGCGTCCGGGATCCCGATGAGCGAACCGCGGGCCGTCCCGGTCAGCGAGTTGCGCGACACCTGCAGCGTGCTGGGGCTGCCCTGCGCGAGCAGCGCCGACGCGTAGTTGGCCACCGGGTGCAGGCGGCCGTCCCGGTAGACGTACCGGGTGCCGGTCTCCTTCTCCACGATGACCGCCTCGGCGCTCTTCCACTTCGTCGCGCCGCCCGGCCGCAGCAGGCCGTAGACGCCGGCCCCGGCGAGCACCAGCACGGCGACCATGATCCCGCCGAGCCCCGCCCCGCCGAGCCGCCGGAACGGCGCGGCCTCCGGATCCGGCTCCCGGGCCACGAGCGCGGACGTCAGCCGCTGCACGAAGAACTGGTACGACTGGACCTGATCACGCCGCGACGGCATCTCCCGCAAACCTCCCGTGATGCGTGCCGGTGCCGAGGTCAGCGCCGTTCGCCGTGCCTACGATAGGCAACCTGGCTGTGCGCCGTCGCCCGCCGGGTGCACGGGACCCGCCCCGAGGGAGGACGAACCGGATGATCACGCCTGAAGAGGCCGCGGACCGCGCCCGGGCCTGGCTCGGCGAGGGCAAGGACGACCAGCCGGAAATCGGACTGTACGAATTCCCGGGCGGCTGGGTCTCCTGGATCGAACCGCCGCCGGGGCCGCCGGGCCTGCCCCCGGCCTCGACCGGCGGGCCGCAGATCGTCGTGGACCGCGAGTCCGGCGACATCACCCGCTGGCCGTCCATCTCGCCGTCGGCGGTGGCCGAGCAGTACGAGAAGGTCCGCGCCGCGACCGACCGCTTCCCCGTCGACGTCGCCCGCGTCCTGCTCGACGCGGGCTGGCACCCGGGCCGCGACATCTCCCCCCAGATCGACGCCTGGGTCACCGCAAATTCCGACAAACTGCCCGGCGGCCGGCTCGCCGACGTTCCCCGCGCCTTCCTCAACGAGTTCGGCGGCCTGGACTTCCCGCAGTACGGCCCGCACCAGCATCTCGGCGGCGGCTACGACAGCACGTTCCACCCCATGACCGAGAACATCCTGCTCGACAGGGGTCAGGGGATCCGAGAGGAGTACGGCATCACGGCGTACCCGATCGGGATCAACGCCGACGACGCGGAACTCGTCATGGACGTCTTCGGGCGCATGTTCTTCGTGCACTGGTCCGACGACTTCCTGCTGGGCCACAACCCCGACGAGGCCCTCATCAACCTCGTACGCGGCAGCGAGTGGCCCCGGCTCTCCGACCCGGGCGTGAGGCTGCCGAGGCCCGCCGAGGACCGGTTCCCGCCCGATGTCGCCCAGGCGCTCCTCGACGCCGGCTGGTCGCCGTGGCGGGACGTCTCCGACCAGATCGGCGCGTGGGTCGCCGCCAACTCCGACAAACTGCCCGGCGGCACGCTCGCCGACGCGCCGCGCGCCTTCCTCGACGAGTTCGGCGGCCTGACCTTCCGGCAGCTCGGCACCGACGGGCAGACCAGCGAGTTCCACCCCGCCGCGCGTTTCCCCGGACGCGGCCCCGGCTTCACCGAGGAACGCGGCATCATCGTGTTCCCGCTCGGCACCCTCGCCGGCGACGAACTGCTCATGGATGAGGAGGGCCAGGTCTTCCTCGTCCAGGAGTCAGAGAAGTACCTGCTCGGCTGGGACCCCGACGAGGCCCTCATCGAACTCGTCCGTAATCGCAGGGTCGGCTGGCCCACCGTCGACGAAGCACGGCTGTGACACCGGCCGACGGACGGTTCCCGCCCGACGTCGCCCGGCTGCTCCTCGACGCGGGCTGGTTCCCCGGACGGGACGTCTCCGCCGAGGTCGACGCTTGGCTGATCCGCGATGCCGGCAAACTCGAGGGCCTGACGCTCTCGCCCGCGGCGCGGACGTTCCTCGTCGAGTTCGGTGGGCTGACCGTCCCGCAGTTCGGCCCCCGCGGGGGTCTCGGCGGCTTCGCCAGCTCGTACCTCCCGCAGCCGGACGCCGCCCCGCTCGGCCGGTCCGCGGCCTTCCAGGAGTGGTACGACGTCGCCGTCTTCCCGGTCGGGTGGAACGATGACGACGCCGAGCTGGCCATCGACGACCGCGGACGGTTGTTCTTCCTGCACTGGTCCGACGAGTTCCTGGTCGGCGACAGCCCCGACGCCGGCCTGATTGCCCTGATCCGGGGCCACGAATGGCCGTCGGTGGATCCCGCCCGGCTGTGAGCGGGGGTCAGCCGCCGAGGCCGCGCATGAGAGCGTAGAGGCCGAGCACGCTGCACGCCACCGGGACCACCGCGAGCTGGAGCACGATGTCGGCGATGTCACCGAGGCGGGCCAGGCGTGGGGACGGCTGGCGGCGGCTGTAGGTGCGGCCCGCGCCGATGGCGACCGCGGCGGCGACGAGGGCCACCGGGAGCAGGACCAGGACGCGGGGCAGCGGGTCGCTCAGGCCGTAGAGGGCGAGCAGGACGACACCCGAGACGCCGGTGAGCAGCAGCGGGATGCGGTGGCGGACAGTCGGGACCAGGCGGGCGCGCAGCAGGCAGGCGATCGTGACGATGCCGGCGAGGGCCAGGGCGGAGATGCCGCCGTCGCGGGTGAGGGCGATCAGGCCGGCGATCGTGACCGCGGCGGCGCCGAAGATCATGCCGGTGAGGACCTCGTCGGCGCGGGCGGTGGCCTGGTAGACGCGGCGGCGTTCCGGCTGGGGCTCGTCCTTCACCAGGTCGCCGACGGTGCGGGGCAGGACGGGCATGGGCATCTTGCCGAACCGTACGGCCAGCGCGGGCATCGCCGGCAGGAGCAGCACGCCGAGGGCCACCACGACGGCCGCCGACCCGGGCGCGTCGAGCGGCCCGTAGGCCAGCCCGCCCGCGAGCGCACCGAGCAGCCCGGCGTAGATCGCGGCCACGAAGACCCGGCTGCCGTCGCCGACGCCGAGCATGCCCAGGACTCCGGCGGCGAGCAGGGTCGCCGAGCCGAGGAGCACGTGGGGCGCGCCGTACTCGTGCAACGGTTCGCCGTACGAGAGGATCATCGCGCCGCCCACCAGCGCGTACGGCAGGGAGAGCCCCGCCACGACGGCACCCGCGACCGAGTCGCCGACCGCCCGGGAGAGCAGGACGCCGGCGCCCAGCAGGACCACCGTGACGCCGATCGCCGCGGCGCCGCCCAGCCAGCCCAGGTCGCTCGCCAGCAGCAGCGCCGCCAGGCCGAGCAGGAGCAGGACCGCGGCGGTGACCAGGCCGGTGAGCCGGGTCGCACCGGGCGTCCAGGCCCGGCCGCGCAGCCGGGCGCCGGCCGCGACCGCCTCGGTCAGGTCGTCGTACATCAGCTCGGGCCACTCGGCGCGGCGCGGCACCAGGTGAACCATCTCGCCGTCCCGCACGTTCTGTGCTGCGAGGGTGCGAGCCAGGTCGAGCGTCGTCCCGTCGACCCGGCGCAGCGCCCAGCCGCCGTGGCTGGTGCCGTCGGTGGGTTCCTCGTCGGACTGGCGCAGGACGGCGGGGAGCAGGCCGACGAGCGGCAGGTGCTCGGGCAGGGCGAGGTCGATCCGGCGTTTCGGCGCCATCAGGGCGATGCGTGCCAGTCCGGTTCCTGCCTGCGTGACCACGTCGCTCCCTCGTATCGACCGGGCCGGGGCGGCCCGCGGCTGTATTCGCAGGTGAAGGTTACCTACGATGGGACCGGGCCGGAACCGGCGGTGGGTTCGCGGAACGGGTACGACAACGGGGAGGTCGTCAGCGTGGGCACGGTGGTGGTCAGGCGTCCGGCACGTCAGCCGGAGCCGCAGTACCCGTCCGGCGAGGTGCTGCTGGAGTCGCCGCCGGAGGTGCCGCCCCCGTCCGGCAAGGGCTGGGGTCAGCTGATGATGATGCTGCCGATGCTCGGCGGCTCGATGGCGATGGCGCTGATGTTCGCGGGCCGCGGCGGCGGCACCCTCAGCTATGTGACGGGTGGCCTGTTCGGCCTGTCCGCGGTCGGCATGATGGCGGGGCAGTTCCAGTCCGGCGGCGGTCCGAGCAAGCAGGAGATGCTCCAGCAGCGGCGCGAGTACATGCAGCATCTGTCGCGGCAGCGCAAGAAGGTGCTCAAGACCGTGCGCGCCCAGCGGGAGGCCGCGCTCTACCGCCACCCCGACCCGGACACGCTGTGGGCGCTGCCGGTGGGGCCCCGGCTCTGGGAGCGCCGCCGCGGCGACGCCGATTTCGCCACCGTACGCATCGGGCTCGGCCCGCAGGACCTCGCGACCCCGCTGGTGCCGCCCGCCGCCACCACGCTGGAGAAGATGGAGCCGATGTGCGCCCTGGCGCTGCGCCGGTTCGTCACCACGTACGCGCAGGTGCCCGAGCTGCCGGTCACCATGGCGCTGAACGGGTTCGCGCGGGTGCACGTACGGGGGGACGAGGACGCCTCCCGTGCCCTGGTCCGCTCCCTGATCGCGCAGGCCACCGCGTTCCACGCGCCGGACGACATGCTGGTCGCGGTCGCCGTGTCGCCGGAGCGCCGCGCCGACTGGGAGTGGGTGAAGTGGCTGCCGCACGCGCTGCACCCGGCCAAGTCCGACGCCCTGGGCAACCTGCGGATGGTCGCGCCGAGCGTGGCGGGCCTCGACGCGATGCTCGAGGACGTCGTCGGCAGCCGGCCCCGGTTCAACCCGTCGGGCGGCGAGACCACTGTCGACGGCCCGCACGTGCTGGTGGTCATCGACGGCGGTGACACCGCGGGGTCGGACCATCTGATGACCGAGGGTGGCGTCGAGGGTGTGACGATCCTCGACCTGTCCCAGCCGCCGCCCCGGATCCTGGACCGGGCCCGCCTGGTGCTGGAGGTCGCGGCGGACGGCGAGATGCACAGCACGACGTTCGACGGGCGCGCTCCGATCGGCCGCGCCGACTCCTGCGGGGTCGCCGAGCTGGAGACGCTGGCGATGCAGCTCGCGCCGCTGCGGCTGTCGGTGGCGTCGCGCGGGTCGGCGAGCCCGCTCGGCACCGAGCAGGGGCTGGTGGAGCTGCTGGAGCTCGGTGACCCGTACGAGTTCGATGTGGACCGTGGCTGGACGCCGCGTCCCAACCGGGACAAACTCCGCGTACCCCTCGGCATTTCGGCCGACGGCAGCCCGCTGGAGCTGGACCTCAAGGAGTCCGCGCAGGACGGCATGGGCCCGCACGGCCTGCTCATCGGTGCCACCGGTTCGGGCAAGTCGGAGCTTCTCCGTACGCTCGTGCTGGCGCTCGCGGCGACGCATTCGTCCGAATCGCTGAACTTCGTCCTGGTCGACTTCAAGGGCGGCGCCACGTTCACCCGGCTCGACCGGCTCCCGCACACCAGCGCGGTGATCACCAACCTGTCGGACGAGCTGCCGCTGGTGGACCGCATGAGCGATGCGATCAACGGCGAGCTCGTACGGCGTCAGGAGCTGCTGCGCGCCGCCGGCAACTACGCGTCGCAGCGCGACTACGAAAAGGCGCGCGCCGCCGGTGCGCCCCTGGCCGCGCTGCCCAGCCTGCTGATCATCTGTGACGAGTTCTCCGAGTTGCTGACCGCGAAACCGGACTTCATCGACATGTTCGTCCAGATCGGACGGGTTGGCCGCTCGCTCGGCGTGCACCTGCTGCTCGCCTCGCAGCGTCTCGAGGAGGGCCGCCTGCGCGGGCTGGACACCCACCTGTCGTACCGGATCGGCCTGCGGACCTTCTCGGCGATGGAGAGCCGGGTCGTGCTCGGCGCCACCGACGCGTTCGAGCTGCCCCGCTCGCCCGGCCACGGCTACCTGCGGTTCGGCACCGAGCCGCTGGTGCGGTTCAAGGCCGCGTACGTGTCCGGCCCGTACCGCAGCCAGACCGCCGAGGCCGTCGCGGCCGGCGACGCCGACGACCGGGTCCAGGAGTACGGCACCGCCTACGTGGCCGCCCGGCTGCCGCGCGAGCCCGCCGCCGGGGCGGAGGCCGAGGCCGCGCCGGACGCGATGGGCGAGAGCGTGCTCGACATCCTCGTCTCCCGGCTCGCCGGCCGCGGCGAGCCGGCCCACCAGGTGTGGCTGCCCCCGCTCAAGGAGGCACCGACCCTCGACCAGCTGCTGCCCCCACTCGCGGCGGACCCCGGGCGCGGCGTCACCGTCTCCGACCCGGCCCTGCAGGGTCAGCTGCAGGCGGCCGCGGGCATCGTCGACAAGCCCTTCGAACAGCGCCGCGACGTGCTCTGGCTGGACCTGGCCGGCGCGGCCGGGCACGCGATCGTCGTCGGCGGCCCGCAGAGCGGCAAGAGCACGATCCTGCGGACGTTCGTGACGTCGCTCGCCCTGACCCACACGCCGCGCGAGGCGCAGATCTACTGCCTCGACCTGGGCAGCGGCGCGCTCTCCTCGCTGCGCGACCTGCCGCACGTCGGCGGCGTCGCCACCCGGCTCGACGCGGGCCAGGTGCGCCGCACCATCGCCGAGCTCCAGCTGCTGATGATGCAGCGGGAGCGGCGGTTCGCGTCGCTGGGCGTCGAGTCCATGGCCGACTACCGGCGCGCCCGCCGCCTCGGCGAGCACGCCGACGACCCGTTCGGCGACGTGTTCCTGGTGATCGACGGCTGGGCCGGCATCCGTACGGGCTTCGAGGATCTCGAACCGGCGATCCTCGACATGGCCAACCGCGGGCTGTCGTTCGGCGTGCACCTGCTCGTCTCGGCGGGGCGCTGGATGGACGTACGCCCGGCGGTGCGCGACACGTTCGGCACGCGCCTCGAACTGTGGCTGGCCGACCCGAGCGACTCGATGCTCGACCGCCGCGCCGCGATCAACGTGCCGGAGAAGTCCCCCGGCCGGGGCATCACGCCCGACGGCATGCAGTTCCTCGCCGCACTGCCCCGCACCGGCGGCGTCTCCGACCCGGAGCAGCTGCAGGAGGGCTCGCGCAAGCTCATCGGCGACCTCGCCCAGGCGTGGCAGGGCCCGGGCGCACCGCCGATCCGGCTGCTGCCGCCGAACGTCCCGTACGGCAGCCTCCCCGAGACCGGCCGCCCGGGCATCCCGATCGGCATCGCCGAGATCGACCTCCAGCCGGTCCTCGTCGACTTCGCCGCCGACCCGCACTTCCTGCTCTTCGGCGAGGGTGAGTCGGGCAAGAGCACGTTCCTGCGCTCCCTCGCCCGCAGCATCGTCGACCGCAACGACCTCAACGACGCCCGCCTGGTGATCGTCGACTACCGGCGCAGCCTGCTGGGTGACATCGACACCCCGCACCTGATCGGCTACGGCTCGTCGCAGCAGGTCACCGAGGGCATCATCACCGAGATCGCGGCAGTCATGCAGGACCGCCTGCCGACCGACCTGACCACCCAGGAGGAACTGCGCACCCGCAGCTGGTGGAAGGGTCCCGAGCTCTACATCCTCGTCGACGACTACGACCTGGTCGCCGGCGGCAGCAGCAACCCGCTGACCCCGCTGCTGCCCTACGTCACCCAGGGCCAGGACGTCGGCCTCCACCTCATCATCGTCCGCCGCTCCGGCGGCGCCAGCCGGGCGCTCTACGACCCGCTCATCATGCGCCTGCGCGAACTGAGCAGCCCCGGCATCGTCATGTCCGGCGACCGCGACGAGGGCGTCCTCCTCGGCACGGTCCGCCCGGGCCCGTTGCCACCCGGCCGTGGCTGGATGGTGACCCGCCGTGGCGGCACCCGGCTGGTGCAGTTGCTCGACCTGCCGTCACGCACGTAACGTCACGCGCCCACGGGGTTGCACAGGCTGCCTGGGCTGGGCGAAAGTGGAAAAAGCATCGATACGCAAGCGTCCCGAGGGGACATCCGGCGCACCGATGAGCACGACAACGGGGGAGGAAGAAATGGGGCTGGACAACGGACCCGCCGGGCCTGCGTGGCTCGCGTCCGAGAACATCGAGGTCGAGATCTCACAGCTCGACGACTTCGCCAAGGCCATCGAGCAGGAGCTCTCGCAGAACTTCAAGCCCAGCTTCCAGCAGGGCATTGTGCCCATGCTGGCGGTGCACGCGCCGTTCGGGCAGGGCAACCTCGCCGAAGGCAAGTTCTTCGGCGGCCAGCACAAGCAGAGCAGTGACTCCTTGGAGCTGCTGATGCGAGACACGATCCAAGGCCTCACATCACTGCAGATGGCCGCGCGGTCGATCGCCGCCGAATACCGGTCGGGCGATGCCATGAGCGAGGCCAGCATGACCGACGTCATGAACGGATTCCTCGGAAAAGAGGGCGAGCCGACGCTGCGGAGCCTCCAGCTGCAGAATCAGCAGTCCGGCGGCACCGAGGCCCAGGGCGACATTCCGCCGCAGGCTCAGAACCCGGGCGCTTACTTCGAGGACAAGGGCGGCAGCGCGAACAGCGGCCAGGCCTTCGACATCTACGACCCGCAAACCGTGGCCGAGGGCCAGAGCGGCGAGTACTACATCGGCGGCGACGACGAAGGCGTCACCGACCCTTCGCTCGATGTCAACCCCGACTTCAAGGGCTGAGGAGGAACCCCATGTCCGGACAGTCCGAGGAGTTCTTCGGCTATCGCAAGCCCTACATCCCCGGCTCGGCAGGCGTGGCCAACACCTACGCGCAGGCCAACTCCACCATCCCTTACCAGGGCACCGACTGGGGCAGCACCGACGTCGACTCGCTGTGGGAAATGGTGCGCAGGGAGAGTGATGAGCGGGTCTTCGCCCTGGCCGCCATGTGGCGCCGGGCCAGCACCCTGCTCGACGCCACCCGGCAGAATCTGCAACGGCACGCCGAGGCGCTCCAGAGCAAGTGGACCTCACCCGCCGGCACGGTGTTCATGCAGAAGGTCGGAGCCTCGCTCTATTCGCTGGACGAGTGGAAGCAGGCCGCGGACGACAATGCCTCCGGCCTCGAGCAGCTCGGCGCGAAGATCGGGCAAGTCCAGCGCGAGATGAAGGCGTACTACGAGAGCTATCAGGCCGAGCAGGACAAGCAGGCCAAGAAGCGTGAGGACGAGAACTGGGTCGGCTGGGTCAACCCGTTCGGGGAGAACCCCAAGAGCGTGGAGGACGTCCGCAACGAGGCCAAGGAGGGCGCGGTCGCCCTGGTCAAGCCGCTGGCCGAAATGTACATGGACGTCTACTTCACCAAGCTGGGCCGCGGCTCCGTCTACCAGGGACCGACCAACGCCGCCTTCCGCCACGAGGACGCCCCGGCGATCCCGGCCCGGCCGGGATCGCCCGGCGCCGCTCCCGGCGCGCCGGGAGTCGGGGGCGGCGGGCTACCCCGACCCGGGACTCCTGGAACCGGCGACGCTCCGGCGACCCCCACGCCACCTCCGGCGAACCCCGGAATCGACACGCCGCCCGCACCACCGGCTCCGCCGGGCCCGCCGCCCGCTGCGGCGCCGGAAGGCATAGATCTTGCCGGTGGAGGCGCGCCCGCACCCGCGCCGCCGACCGCCCCGGCCCCCACCCCGCCCGGCGTTGCGCCCGGCCCGGCACCGGCCCCGCCGACGGCTCCGGGAATACCGACGAATCTTGGTGGACGGCCCACGCTGCCGCCGGCCGGGCCAGCAGGTCGCCCTACTCCCCCGAACAAGGCAAGCCTGCCCGGTACCGGTCGCCCCGCGCCCGCCCCGCGCGGTCCCGCTCCGGGCAAGCCGACGCTTCCGGGTACCCGGGGCTCGGGAGGCGCTCCGAGCGGGCCTGGCGCACCTGGTAACGCGCGCCGTGCTCCGGCACCGGGCTCGCCCCGCCTGCCCGGGAGCACCGGGCCGGCGACCGGCCGTCCCGCGGCCCCACGTGCTGGCGCCCCCGGCACCGGACGTGCTCCGCAGGCCCCGAGCCTGGGTGGCAACCGTGGTACACCGCCCGCCCGGCCGGCTACCGGTCCGACCGGAAGCAAGCCCGCTTCGCCGCAGCTCGGCGGGCGGGGCAACCCAGGATCGCCAGGATCCACCGGCACTCCGCGTGCGGGGCGTCCGGGAGCTCCGGCACCGCGCCCGGGCGTGACGAAGCCCGACCTGATCGGGCGTGGGACCGCACCCGGGGCCAAGGCGCCGGCCCAGGGCCCTCGGCCCGCCCTCGGCGGACGCCAGGTTCAGCCGGGCATCCCCACGCCACGCAGTAACGGTCGCAAGAACGAGAACGAGGTGGCCGAGTGGACGTACGACGGAGACGACGAGCTGTGGGCGACCGATTCCGAGGCCGTCAGCAGCATTGAGACACCGGCCGAGCACCGGCCACAGAGCCAGGGCCGTTCTCTCGGCCAGGGCTGATCAGTCATCGCACGGCCGGCCATTCCACGGGGTGGCCGGCCGTCCGGTGTTCGCGACAACAGGGTGTCCGCATCGCGGCGCCAGGAGGTTGATCCACATGCGCACCGTTCGTCCGGTGACGCTCTGCACGACCGTGATCGCGGCCGTCGTGGCCCTGCTCATTCCGGCTGCTCCGGCCCGCGCGGACAGCACGCGCGACGACCAGTGGTGGCTCAAGTCCCTGGACGTCGCCGCCGTGCACCAGGTAACTCAGGGTGAAGGCGTTACGGTCGCCGTCGTGGACTCCGGTGTGGACGCCGACCACCCGGATCTGCGGGGCAACGTGCTGCCCGGAGCTGACCTGTTCGACCCGGAGACCCAAGGCCGTGTGGATCCGCACGGTCATGGCACCGGCGTGGCCGCCCTCATCGCTGGACATGGCCACGGCGCCGGCAATCGTTCCGGCATCCTGGGCATCGCCCCGAAGGCAAAGATCCTGCCGGTGCGCATCATGCGCGAGACCGGCGTGAACCCGCCCGGAAACGTCGCGCAGGGCATCAACTGGGCCATCGACAACGGCGCCGACGTCATCAATGTCTCGATCGGCACGAGCTACGACCAGGCCGTCAGCGCCGCGGTCGAACGCGCTTACCAACGGAACATTCCTGTTGTCGCGGCGGCGGGCAACAAACCGGCCACCCCCATCGTGGACTTCCCCGCCTCGCATCCTGGCGCGATCGGCGTGACCATCACCGGCAGGAAAGACCGGATCACGTCGACCAATGTGGAGGGTGACGAGATCGACATGGCCGCGCCCGGTGAGGACATCATCTCCGCCGTTCCTGGTGGCCGGTACAACAGCAACACCAGCTCCAGCCGAGCCACAGCGATCGCCAGCGGGGCGGTGGCCCTGGTCCGGGCGAAGTTCCCGACGCTGAACGCCCATGACGTCTTCGAGCGAATGATGTGGACGACTCGCGACATCGGCGACAAGGGCAAGGACCTGCACTTCGGCGCGGGAACGCTCGACCTCGATCGTGCCGTCACCGGCGAACCCGACAACCGTGACGTCGCGGCCTCGCCGACGCCCGCCGTGGCCGCGCGGACCTGGGAGGACTGCCGGGGGTGCCCGTCCACGACCACGCGGGTGCTGCAGACCGTCGCCATCTTCGGCGGCCTGCTGCTTGTCATCGGCCTCATCGTCTTCTTCCTCGTGCGCCACAAGCGCAAGAAGCGCCAGGGGACGCAGGGAGCTGTTCCCGCCACGGTGTTCCACCAGTCACCGGGCTCCTACGACCAGAGCCCGGCAGCACCACCCCAGCCCCAGCCGCCGGTCCAGGACGAAACTGCCTGGCGCCGACCGCCCGGCTCCTGACACCTCAAGCGAGCATCTGTGACTTCCCGTAAGCCGACGGACCTTGTCGGCCGAGCGGCCGTGCTGTGCGCGGCCGCCGTCGCCGCGACAACGATCGTCGTTGCACCGGCTGCTCCGGCCCGGCCGACAGCACCCGAGACGACCAGTGGTGGCTCAAGTCGCTCAATGTCTCCGCGGTGCACGACGTCACCCGCGGTGAGGGCGTTGTCGTCGCTGTAGTTGATTCCGGGGTGGACGCCGACCACCCGGACCTGCGGGGCAACGTCCTACCCGGGGCCGATCTCTTCGACCAGACGTCCAAGGGGCACGACGACACCAACGGCCACGGCACCGCCATGGCCTCGTTGATCGCCGGCCACGGGCACGGCGCCGGCAACCGGTCGGGCATCCTTGGCGTCGCGCCCGAGGCGAAGATTTTGCCGGTCAAGGTCATGCGGGACAAGGGGGTCAACCCGCCCGCGAACGTCGCCACCGGCATCGACTGGGCAATCGACAGCGGCGCCGATGTCATCAGCGTGTCGATCGCCGGCGCGACAGACCCGGCATTGCTGGCCGCGGTCGACCGGGCCTACCAGCGGAACATCCCGCTGATCGCCGGCGTAGGCAATAAGTCGACCAACTTGGCTGTCAACTGGCCGGCCGGATATCCCGGGGCGATCGGTGCCACGATTCTCGGCAGGGACAACAAGCCGACCCAGGAGAACGTCGAGGGCGACAGGGTAGACATCGCGGCACCCGGCGAGGACATCGTGGCGGCCTACCCCGGCGGGCGGTACTCCACCGCGGGTCTGGGTTCGAGCAACAGCACCGCCATCGTCGCCGGCGCTGTGGCGCTGGTCCGCAGCAAGTTTCCGGACCTCAACTCGTACGACCTGTCGGAACGTCTGCTGTGGACCACCCGCGACGTCGGCGCCAAGGGCTGGGACGACACCTTCGGCTACGGCGCGCTCGATGTCGAGCGCGCCGTGACCGGTGAGCCCGACGACCGGAGCGTCTCCGCCGCGCCCACCCCCGCAGTCGCCGCGGCCCCGGCCGTGGACGAATGCCGTGGCTGCCCGTCGACTGCCACCCGCGTCCTGCAGATCATTGCCCTTTTCGGTGGCCTGCTCGTGGTCATCGGCGTCGTCGTCTTCTTACTGATCCGCCGCAAGCGCAAGACGCGCCGAGCCGCGCTGGGCACGTACGGGCCGCCGGGCAACTGAACCGACCTGACACTGCGGGCCGTTCACCTTGATGAGGTGGGCGGCCCGCGGCATGTCCGCTTCCGAAGGGGACGGCGGACGCAAGACCACTCGAAACGGAACTGGGGACATGACACAGCAGCTACTCGTTGCGCCGGGGCGTCCGGGGGCATACCAGAAGATCGGGGATGCGCTTGCCGCCGCCGAGGCCGAGGCCGTGGTGACGGTTGCGGCGGGCACCTACTACGAGGCGCTCTTCGTGACCGACAAGACCGTGAGCGTCGTGGCGGAGCAGGGGCCCGGGACCGTCGTCGTGGATGTGTCGTCGTCGGAGTACGCGGCGATCGCCTGCACGCGGGCCCGGGTGCTGCTGCGGGATCTGACGTTGCTGGCGGGCAAGGGCCCGGCGGTGTACGCGAACGAGCAGAGCCGGGTCACCGTCGAGAACTGCCGGTTGACCGCCGCCGGGGAGGTTGTCGTCTCGCTGGTCGGCGGTACGGCGTACGCGATCACCCGCTCCGAGGTGACCGGGGCCGCCGGGACCGGGCTGCTCGCCGATGCGGCGGAGGGCACCGTCGACGCGTGCCGGTTCGATGGGGCGCCGGGCAACGGGATCTTCGTCCGTACGGCCGGCAGTCTGCTCCTGCGCGACAGTGCCGTCACGAACGTCGGGGCGGCCGTCACGCACATCGGCGGCGCGGGCACCGGGGTCGGCGGGGGCGGCATCGTGGTCACGGGCAGCGCGGAGGTGACCGTGGAGCGCGGCCACCTCACCGCCGGGGTGGTGCTCGGGGGCACCAGCCGCGCCCGGCTCACCAATGTGACGGTGCCCGCGGTGACCGTCGCGCCCGGGGCGAAGGCCGTGCTCGACAACTGCGCCGACGAGCACAACAAGCAGGTGCGGGCGCGCAAACCGGGCACCCAGGACAGTGCGAAACGCCCGCCCGCCCTTTACGCGGCGATTGCCCTGCTCGCCCCGGCCGTTTTCCTGTGGTTCGCGGCCGCGGTCGGGTGTGTGCGGGTAATCATGCGCAGCGAGGGCGACGCGGTGTTCCTCATCTGGATCATCTTTGTGTTCCTCGGCCTGATCTGCGTGCTGCTGGCCTTCATGTGCCTCGTCGCGATGCTGCTCGCCTGGACCGGCGAGCCCGCGCATCAGTGGCATCTCGCGGCCGGCGTGACCGCGGGCCTCTGCCTGATCACGGTCGTGAACCTGCTGGTCCGCGGCACCATCGACTACAACCCGACGCAGATCGGCCCGATCGTCGTGGGGGTGCTGGCCGTGATCTCGCTGGTGCTGGTCAACACCAAGCCGGTCGTACGGTGGCTCGCCGCGGCCAAGGCCCGTCAGGCCCAGCGCCCCGCAGCCACGTCGTAGACGGCCACCAGCGTGTCGGTGCCGTCGGCCTCGATCCGGTGCAGCCCGGCACCGTCCGGCACGACGAGCGACTCCAGCCGTGGCGGGTCCGGCGGCGGGGACGAGGATTCCCAGCGCAGCACCACGACCCACGGATCGTCGAGCTGGTACGGCGACCCGTCCCCCAGCAGCCCGAGCCGCTCGTACAGCCGCGCCGGCGTGTCCCGCCCCGGCCCGTACCAGGCGTGCACGAGCCCGGCCACCCGGTCGTAGCCCTGCTCCAGGTACGCCGCCACGTACATCGGCGGCACCACGACCTGCGACCGGACAGGCGCATCAGGATCGCGCTCGTAAGAGGGAGGCGAGGCGAGAGCCGTGCGCACCGACCCCAGCCACTCCCCCAGCTCCTGCACCTTCTTCCCGTCGATCTCGACGGCGAGCGGCGTCCCGGCGTTGAGCAGCAGCGGCAGCGCCGAGTCGGGCCAGTGCGTCGTCAGCTGCAGGCTCGACACCGACACCCAGTCGGTCTCCCCCGCCGCCTGCCGCATCCGGGCCTCCGACGTGTACGCGACGATCCCCGGCGGCGACGCCAGCACCGGCCAGCCGAATCCGGGGTCGCCGAGATCGCGGGTCGGCGGCGCGTCCGCGCGCAGCGGCAGGAACAACGGCGAGCGCAGCATCGCGGCCGTGGTGTCGTGCACGTCCGCCGCGGCGACGGCCGCGCGCAGCTCCGACTCGCCGTCGACCGTGATGTCGGGCAGCGCCGCGAGCTCGGGCCCGGTGAGCACGAGGCCGATCGGGAGCCCGAGGTCGACGGCGAGGACCCAGGACGGGTCGGGCC
>CAKUMG010000034.1 GCA_934667465.1 uncultured Actinoplanes sp.
CTGCAGCTCGGAGTCGGGGCGGCCGATGGCGATGAGCCGGGCGCCGCGCCGGGTGGCCGCGTCGGCGGCGGCGAGCGCCTCGGGGCTGCGCCCGGACGCGGACACCGCGATGACCACGTCGGCGGCGCCGACCCAGCCGGGGATGCCGGCGCTGCGGTGGCCGATGACCGGCACCGGGCAGCGCGGCCCGGCGACGGTGGACAGGATGTTGCCGGTGAGCCCGGCGGTGCCGATGCCGGCCACCACGACCGCGCGGGGGCGGCCCTCGTCGGCCAGGCCGGTCAAATTGGCCTCGGCGGCCAGCGCCGCCGCCTCACGGACCTGGGCGCCGGCCGACGCCGTGGCGCGCAGCATGCCGCCCGGGTCGTTCTCGAGCATCGCCTTCTCGTCCTCGAGCAGCGACTCGTCGGCGACGCGGCGCCCGCTCAGGCCCGCCGTTCCCTCGTCGGGGCTTGCCATGTCAGGCCACCTCACTCTGGGCGCCGCCGGAGGGGGCCGGCGGCCCGGCCTCGTCCAGCAGCAGGACCGGGATGTCGTCGCGCACGGCGAAGGTGCGCCCGCACTCGGTGCAGGTCAGCTGCTGCGCGCCGGCATCGTAGGCGAGCGGCGCGTGGTGCGTGTCCGGGCAGGCCAGGATGTCCAGCAACTGCGGGTCGAGGGCCACCGGAAGGCTCCTTCGCGGAGTGCGGATCGGTCAGGGGTGCCCGCGGGTCACAGCGGACCCCCGGACAGTCCCCAGGAACCTCGTGATCCTAACCGCGGACCACGGCGAGCACCTCGTCGCGCAGCGCCGCCATCCGGTCGGGCTTGGGCGCCTCGACATTGAGCCGGAGCAGGGGCTCGGTGTTGGAGGCGCGCAGGTTGAACCAGGCGCCGTCGGCCAGGCGCACGGTCATGCCGTCGAGGAAGTCGAACTCCGCGCCCGGGTAGGCCGCGCGCACCTCCTCGATCTTGGCGGGGGCGTCCGGCACAGTGGAGTTGATCTCACCGGAGGCGCTGTAGCGCTCGTACTCCGCGGCGAACTCCGACAGCGGCCGCTCCTGCCCGCCGAGCGCGGCCAGCACGTGCATGGCGGCCAGCATGCCGGTGTCGGCGAACCAGAAGTCGCGGAAGTAGTAGTGCGCGGAGTGCTCGCCGCCGAAGATCGCGTTGGTGCGGGCCATCTCGGCCTTGATGAAGGAGTGGCCGACCCGGCTGCGCACCGGCTCACCGCCGCTCTCCTCGATGATCTCGGGCACCGCGGCGGAGGTGATCAGGTTGTGGATCACCGTGGCGCCGGGCGCCTTGGCCAGCTCGCGCCGGGCGACCAGGGCGGTGATCGCCGAGGGCGAGACCGGGTCGCCCTTCTCGTCCACCACGAAGCAGCGGTCGGCGTCGCCGTCGAACGCGAGGCCCAGGTCGGCGCCGTGCTCGCGGACGGCTGCCTGCAGGTCCACCAGGTTCGCCGGGTCGAGCGGATTGGCCTCGTGGTTGGGGAACGAGCCGTCGAGCTCGAAGTACATCGGCACGATCTCGAGCGGCAGCGGCGGGAGCAGCTGGTCGCCCAGCACCGCCGGGACCGTGTAGCCGCCCATGCCGTTGCCGGGGTCCACCACGACCTTGAGCGCCCGGATGCCGCTCAGGTCCACGAGCGAGCGCAGGTGCTCCGCATAGCCGCCGAGCAGGTTGGTGTGCTCCACGGCGGGCGGCATGTCGGCGACCTGGCACGCGTCGTCGAGCAGCTCCTCGGCACGCCGGCGAACCGTCGCGAGGCCGCTGTCCTGGCCCACCGGCTTGGCGCCGGCGCGGCACAGCTTGATCCCGTTGTACTGCGCGGGGTTGTGACTGGCCGTGAACATGGCGCCGGGCAGCCCCAGCGAGCCGGATGCGTAGTAGAGCTGGTCGGTCGAGGCGAGCCCGATGTGCAGGACCGCGGTCCCGGCGGCGTTGACGCCCCGGGCGAACGCCGCGGCGAGCCCCGGGCCCGTCTCCCGCATGTCGTGGGCGATGACGATCTTCTCCGCCGGATCGCCGGACTCGCGCAGCATCTCCACGAAGGCGACGCCCAGCGCCCGTGCCACGGTCTCGTTCAGCTGGTCGGGCACGACACCCCGGACGTCGTACGCCTTCACGAGCTGGGACAAGTCAGTCAACGCACACTCCTCGGCCAAGTTCCCGTCCCGCAGAGACTAACGGAGCGTAGGTACCCATAAGGCACTATCCACGTGGCAGCAGCGTCTCGGTGCGGTTACAGAAGCGCGTCCCGGCAGGCACGATCCGCCCGGCGGGTGGTCTCGGGCAGCCGGAACCGCGGGGCCAGCCGCAGGGTGAGCGCGCACGCCGCGTCGAGCTCCGTCCGATGGCCGACGGACACGAAGACCGGCTTGACCCCATCCTGCGTACGCAGCACAGCCCCCACCGTCTCCCTCCCCCCGCCGCCGGCGGCACCACGGCCCACCCCGCCGCCGCCGGCCTCCTTGTCGCTGCCGGCACCACAGCCCGCCCCGCCGCCGGTCTCTCCGCTGCCGGCACCACGGCCCGCCCGTTCGCCGCCGGCCTCTCCGTCGCCGCCAGCCCAGGCCACGTCGCCGTCGATGACCAGGTCGGACCGGGAGCCGCGGCGGGCGCCCGGCTCCTCCCACGAACCGACCAGCGGCGTCTTGCCCACCCCGAAGGCCGGCAGCCCGGTGAGCACGCCCAGGTGGCACGCCAGCCCGAACCGCCGCGGATGGGCGAGCCCGTGACCGTCGCAGACGAGCACGTCCGGGCGCACGGTCAGCCGCTCGAGGGCCGTCAGCAGCGCGGGGATCTCGCGAAAGGCGAACAGCCCCGGCACGTACGGGAAGGCGGCCCGGCCCCGCACGACGGCGGTGTCCCGGACCGTGTGGTCCTCCGCGTCGAGGACCACGACGGCGGCGGCCAGGCGCTCGCCGTCCTCGTGATAGGCCACGTCCAGGCCGGCCACCAGGGCCGGGCGCTCCGGGCCGCCGCCGAGCACCAGCCGCGACCGCAGCGCGTCCTGCACCGCGAGCGCCTCCGCCTCGGTCGTCGGCCACCCTTCCGGGGCCGACCGATCCCAGGCTGTCAGCTTTCTCCCGATCGCCGGCTGCCCCTCGGAGAGCGGCTGCCCCTCGGTCACCGACTGTCCGTCGGCGGGCGGGGCGCTCAGATCTCCACCCCGGTCAGGACCATGACGCGCGGCTCGGTGTAGTCCTCCATCGCGCTGGCCACGCCCTCCCGGCCGACGCCGCTGCCCTTCTGGCCGCCGTACGGCATCTGGTCCGCGCGGTAGCTCGGCACGTCGCCGACGATCACGCCGCCGACCTGCAGCGTGCGGTGCGCCGCGAACGCCGTCCGCAGGTCGTGGGTGAACACGCCCGCCTGCAGCCCGTACGCGGAGTCGTTGATCGCGGCGAAGCCGGCCTCGTCGTCGGGGACCTGCGCGACCACCAGGACCGGGCCGAACACTTCCTCCGCGACCAGCTTGGCCTCCGGCGGCACACCGGTGAGGACGGTCGGCGCGTACGTGGCGCCGTCGCGCGTCCCGCCGGTCAGCACCGTGGCACCGGCCGCCACAGCCTCGCGGACCCACGCCTCCACGCGCTCGGCGGCCGCCTCGCTGATCATCGGTCCGACGTCGACGGCGGGGTCGCCCGGATCCCCCGTACGCAGAGATTGCACCTCGGCGATCAGGCGCGGCAGCAGGTCATGGCGCTCGTGGACGTAGACCCGCTGGACCGCGATGCAGCTCTGACCGGCCTGATAGGTGCCGAACGTGGCGATCCGCTTCGCGGCCCACGCGAGATCATCGTCGCTGCCGTAGTCGGCGCAGACCAGCACCGCCGCGTTGCCGCCGAGCTCCAGCGTGACGTGCTTCTCCGGGGCCTGGCGGCGGATCTGCGCGCCGACCGGGCCCGAGCCGGTGAACGACACGACCGGCAGGCGCGGGTCGGTGACCAGGGCGGACGCGCGCTCGTTGGGGATCGGCAGCACCGAGAACATGCCCGCCGGCAGCTCGGTCTCGGCCAGGATCGAACCGAGCAGCAGCGCGGTCAGCGGGGTGGCCGGCGCGGGCTTGAGCACGATCGGCGCGCCCACCGCCAGCGCCGGGGCGACCTTGTGGGCAACCAGGTTGAGCGGGAAGTTGAACGGCGAGATGCCCAGGACCGGCCCGCGCGGCACCCGGCGCACCACGGCCATCCGGCCCGCGCCGCCCGGATCGGTGTCGAGGCGCTGCAGGTCACCGGAGAAGCGCCGCGCCTCCTCCGCCGCCCAGCGGAACACCGACACCGCCCGGTCGGCCTCGATCAGGGCCCACTTCAGCGGCTTGCCGTTCTCGGCAGTGATCAGCTCGGCGATCTCCTGGCGGCGCTCCGCGAGGCGCCGGGAGACGTGGTCGAGCGCGGCCGCGCGCACATGGGCGGGCAGCGCCGCGGCCTCGGCGGCGACCGACGCGGCCGCTGCCACCGCGGCCTCCACCTGCTCGTCGGTGGCCCAGGTGGTCGCACCGACGGCGCGCCCGTCGAACGGATGGGTCACCGCCACCTCGCCGGTGCCGTGTGCCGGTGTGCCTGCCACATAGAAAGCTGTCGCGTCCACGGATCCACCCTATGCCCGCGTGCGGTATGCGCGCCGACAGCTGAGCGGTGCCTGTGGACAACGCGACCGGTGTTGTCCATGAGCGTGATACAGGTCACGATGGGGCGACTGGGAGGTGCACCGTGCCCGACCCCTGGCTCGCCCTCGACCTCGGCGCCGACCCCGCGGAACGGATCGGGCAGGTCGGCCGCGCCCACGAGCGCTTCGTGCTGGAGCAGGCGGACGGGGTGGTGCCCGGCGGTCCGGATCGGCAGGATTCGAGCGGCGGACACGTTGGCCGCCGTGGTACTTCCCCCTCCCTGGGCGGGGAGCCTGTGGTGGGCGCGGGAGGCGGGGTGCGGCCGGTGGTGGCCGCGTCGTGGCGGCGGTCGGCGGGGGCGCTGGTGAGTCCGGACAGCACCGCGCCGATCGAGCTGGCCGATGCGGAGCTGGAGGCGTACCGGGCGGCGCATCCGCTGGCCCGGATGCTGCCGATCTTCCGGGATCTGCTGGGCGGGCTGGCCGACGACGGGGCGCATCTGATGGCCGTCTGCGATGCGGCGGGCCGGCTGCTGTGGGTGGAGGGTGCCCCGGCGGTGCTGCGCGGGGCGGAGTCGATGAACTTCGTGCCGGGTGCGCGGTGGGACGAGGCGCATGCGGGGACGAACGCGCCCGGGACGGCGCTGGCGGTGGACCATTCGGTGCAGATCTTCGCGACGGAGCATTTCAGCCGCGGGGTGCAGCGGTGGACGTGTGCGGCGGCGCCGATCCACGATCCGGCGAGCGGGCGGCTGCTGGGGGCGATCGATGTCACCGGGGGTGATCATCTGGCGCACCCGCACAGTCTGGCGCTGGTCCGGGCCACCGCGCTCGCGGCGGAGGCGTGGCTGGGGGCGCTCGTCCCGAGGGTGCGGCGGGTGTCGGTACTGGGGCACGACGACGCCGTGGTCACCGTCGACGGGCGGCGGCTGCGGCTCGGGCGGCGGCACAGTGAGCTGTTGTGCCTGCTCCTGGTGCACCCGGATGGGCGTACGGGCGAGCAGTTGGGTTTTGATCTGTATGGCGACGATCTCAAGACGGTGACCGTGCGCGCGGAGCTGTCGCGGCTGCGGCGGGTGCTGGGGCCCGAGGTGCTGGATTCGCGGCCCTACCGGCTGCGCGGCGAGGTGGACGCGGACTTCCTGACGGTGACCCGGCTGCTGGCGCGGGGGCGGGTCGCGGAGGCGGTCGAGGCGTACGCGGGGCCGCTGCTGCCGGCCTCGGACGCGCCCGGGGTGGTGCGGCTGCGGGAGTCGATCGAGGCGCGGCTGCGCACGGCGCTCGTCGCGGCGGCCGATCCGGCACCGCTGCGGACCTGGCTGAACACCGCGTGGGGCGCCGATGATCTGCAGCTGTGGGAGGCGTACGCGGCAGTGCTCCCGGCGGGGTCGCCGGCGCGGCCGCTCGCCGCGCACAGGGTCGCGCTGCTGCGTACGGAATATGGACTTGCAACGTCTGTGCAACGTCGCCGTCACTAGCGTCCCGCGGCATGACGGTCTATTCGCCCCCGGAAACGTACGCGACCCGTTACGACCACTGGATCGGCGGCGAGTACGTCCCGCCGGCCAGGGGCCAGTACTTCGAGAACCCCTCCCCCGTCACCGGGCGGCCGTTCTGCGAGATCGCCCGCGGCACCGCCGACGACGTCGAGCGCGCGCTGGACGCCGCCCACGGCGCGGCGCCCGGCTGGGCCCGCACCTCCGTCGCCGAGCGCGCGAACATCCTCAACAAGATCGCCGACCGGATGGAGGCGAATCTCGAGGCGCTCGCCGTGGCCGAGGCCTGGGAGAACGGCAAGCCGGTCCGCGAGACGCTGGCCGCCGACCTGCCGCTGGCCATCGACCACTTCCGCTACTTCGCCGGCGCGGTGCGCGCGCAGGAGGGCAGCCTCGGCGAGCTCGACGACGACACCGTCGCCTACCACTTCCACGAGCCGCTGGGCGTGGTCGCCCAGATCATCCCGTGGAACTTCCCGATCCTGATGGCGGTGTGGAAGCTCGCCCCCGCGCTGGCGGCGGGCAACGCCGTGGTCCTCAAGCCGGCCGAGCAGACCCCGGCGTCGATCCACTACTGGATGTCGCTGGTCGCGGATCTGCTGCCGCCCGGCGTGGTCAACATCGTCAACGGCTTCGGCGTGGAGGCGGGCAAGCCGCTGGCCTCGTCGAACCGGGTGGCCAAGGTCGCCTTCACCGGCGAGACCACCACCGGCCGCCTGATCATGCAGTACGCGTCCGAGAACATCATCCCGGTGACGCTGGAGCTCGGCGGCAAGAGCCCGAACATCTTCTTCGACGACGTCAGCTCGCAGCAGGACGACTTCTTCGACAAGGCGCTCGAGGGCTTCGCGATGTTCGCGCTCAACCAGGGCGAGGTCTGCACGTGCCCGTCGCGGGCGCTGATCCAGCAGGGCCATTACGCCGACTTCCTGGCCGCGGGCGTCAAGCGGGTGGAGAACCTCAAGCAGGGCAACCCGCTGGACACCGAGACGCAGGTCGGCGCGCAGTCCTCCAACGACCAGCTCGAGAAGATCCTGTCCTACATCGACATCGGCAAGCAGGAGGGCGCCCGGATCCTCGTCGGTGGCGAGCGGGTCGAGCTCGACGGCGGCTGGTACGTGCAGCCGACGGTCTTCGAGGGCGCGAACACCATGCGGATCTTCCAGGAGGAGATCTTCGGCCCGGTGGTGTCGGTGACCTCGTTCACCGATTTCGCCGACGCGATCAAGACCGCCAACGATTCCCTGTACGGGCTGGGCGCGGGCGTGTGGACGCGGGACATGAACCGGGCGTACCGGGCCGGCCGGGAGATCAAGGCCGGACGCGTGTGGACCAACTGCTACCACCTCTACCCGGCGCACGCCGCGTTCGGCGGGTACAAGCAGTCGGGCATCGGCCGCGAGAACCACAAGATGATGCTCGACCACTACCAGCAGACGAAGAACCTGCTGATCAGCTACTCGCCCCGGTCAGCCGGGCTGTTCTGATGGGCGTGTTCTGATGGGCGCGCGCGTCGATGTGACCCCCGCGGCGGCCGATCTGATCCGGTCGCTGCGGGGGCAGCACGGGCCGCTGATGTTCCACCAGTCCGGCGGCTGCTGCGACGGGAGCGCTCCGATGTGCTACCTGGAGGGAGAGTTCCGTACGGGTTCCGGCGACGTCCTGCTGGAGGAGCTCCGCGTCGACGGTGTGGCCGAGCCGGTGTCCTTCTGGATGAGCGCGGCCCAGTTCGAGGCGTGGAAGCACACGCACCTCACGGTGGACGTGGTCCCGGGCCGCGGCAGCGGGTTCAGTCTCGAGGCGCCGGAGGGGGTGCGTTTCCTGATCCGCAGCCGTGTGCTCACGGCGGAGGAGCTGGCCGCCCTGGCGTGAGCGGGGAGCTCGGCCGGCGTTCAGCCGGCCGGGCGCTCCTCGCGGCGGTTTCACAGGGCCCCCGCGGTGGTTTCACAGGGCCGGGCGCTCCCCGACCGCGTACCGGAAGTGGTTGAGCAGGCGGTAACTCCCGTCGGGCCGGCGGAAGGGCGCGGCCGCGGCGAGCACGACCGGGTCCAGTTCCGGCTCCTCCCCGAGCAGGATTCCCCGTACGAGACTCGCCCCGTCCGCAGGCTCCCACGGCACCGCGACCAGCCCGTCCGCCACCGGCGTGAGCCCGCCGTCGGCCAGGAGCCCGGTCAGCCCCTCCGCGGTCCGCAGGTCACCGTCGGGCGCGGACCCGCCGTCGTTGAGCGCCCGCTCGATCGCGTCGAGGTCGTTGTGCGCGGCCTCCGCCCAGGTGACCACCGCGATCCGCCCGCCCGGCACGGTCACCCGGGCCATCTCGGCGATCGCGTCGTCGGTGTCCCCCGCGAACTGCACCGCGTTGAACGATGTCACCAGCTTGAAGCTCGCATCGGCCCACGGCAGCCGCTCGGCGCCGGCCTCACGTACGTCCGCCGCCCGGGTGCGGGCCAGCGCCACCATGGTCGCGGACGGGTCGGCGCCGGCGGCCCGCAGCCCGCGCGTGATCGCGTACGCGAGGAAGTGGCCCGCACCGCAGCCGACGTCCAGCACCCGGCTCCCCGGCGCCGGGCCGGCCGTCTCGAGGACGGCCCGCCAGGCCGGTTCCGCGACGCCGCCCCACAGCTCCGCCCACTCCGCTTCGCTCACCCGGACACCATGCCACCCGGGGTGTTTCGATGACCATTTACCCAGCTTGTCCGTTCGGGCGGTTTCCGCCGGTCCTTAAGGGCAACGGTGAACTCCGGCGGCGCCCGCATCCGTGTCCCCGGGCGAACACCCGAGTCTTCCTGCGCGACATCCGAGTTTGTCGAAGGAGCACCACCATGCGGACTCCGCTCCGTACCGTCGTCCTGGGCACGGCCGCTCTCGCCGTCGCCGGCACCGTCACCGCCGTCACGTTCAACGCCTCCGCCGCCGAGACGTCCGCGACCGCACGGCCCCGCCCGAGCGCGAGCACCGTCGCGTCGCCGATCGACCCGCCCGCCGGCAAGCGCTGGCTCGGCACCTACAAGGTCGTCAGCGGCACCCAGACCTACACCTGCGCCAACGGCTCGTTCGCCGGCGCGTCGGTGCCCGAGGCGCAGCTCGTCGGCACGGGCGGCCGCCTGCACCACTTCAAGGGCCCGAGCTGGCAGTCCACGCGCGACAAGTCGCTGGTCACCGCAGCGAAGGTCGGAGAGCGGGCGCGTACGGGCACGATCGCCGAGCTGCTCCTGGAAGTGAACAGCCACACCGGACCCGCGAACGGCGTGCTCGGGAAGGCCACGCACATCCAGCGCCTCGGCACCTCCGGCGGGGTCGCGCCGACGCGCGCCTGCACCGACGGGCAGACCACTGCCGTGCGCTACGGCGCCACGTACGTCTTCTGGGGCTGATCTCTCCGTGTCTCTCGGGGGCCGGTAGCGCACGCGCGCTACCGGCCCTTTCGTTTCTCCCCAGTCCGTGCCACCCCTTCGAGGACTCGCCATCCCCGCCGGGGCGGGACACCATATTGGGCTCCGTCCTGTTCCCGAGGTGCCGACGGAGTCATGAGCAAATGCGTGCGACCAAGCTGTACGTGATCGGGCTCGCGCTGGCCGGGCTGGCCGGCTGCGGAACGGCGCTGGCCGCCGAGCACGAACCCGTCTGGGTCGCCCCCGCCTCGTCCACGCCGGCCACCGTCGCACCCGCCCCCGCGGCCTCCTCCTCGCGGGCGAAGGTCCCGGCACGACCCTCGTCCCCGCCCGCCACCTCGGCCCCCGCCACGTCGGCCCCGGCCACCTCACCGCCTGCCTCCGCTGCTCCCGCCACCCATGCGCCGGAGCAGCACGGCGGCCCGGCGAACAGCCTGATGGTGACCGGGCAGAAGGGCGTGGCGCTCACCTTCGACGACGGCCCCGACCCGGAACAGACGCCGAAACTGCTCGACCTGCTCGCCGCGCAGGGCGTGAAGGCGACCTTCTGCGTGGTCGGCGAGAACGTGCAGGCGCACCCGGACCTGGTCCGGCGGATCGCCGCCGAGGGACATACCCTCTGCAACCACACCTGGGACCACGATCTGAAGCTGGGCAAGAAGAAGCCGGAGAAGATCCACAAGGACCTGGCCCGCACCAACGACGCGATCTGGGCCGCCGTGCCGGACGCCGAGATCGCGTTCATGCGGGCACCGGGCGGCAACTTCACGCCGGCGTTCGTCCGGGAGGCACGCAAGCTCGGCATGGCGAGCATCTACTGGCAGGTCGACACCCGCGACTGGGACCACTCCGGCGGCGAGTCCCCGGGCAAGCACCAGAGCATGGTCATCAGGTCGGTGAAGAAGCACGTGTCGGACGGGGCGATCGTGCTCTCCCACGACTACGCCCAGCCCGACACGATCAAGGCCTACGAGAAGCTGATCCCCTGGCTGAAGAAGCGCTTCACGCTGATCGCGCTCTGACCGGCGTTCTCGGCCGGGCGGGATGACGCTTCAGCTGGGCGGGATGACGCTTCAGCTGGGCGGGATGACGCTTCAGCTGGGCGGGATGACGCTTCAGCTGGGCGGGATGACGCGGAGGTGCCCGCGGCGGCCGGTCTGCTGGCCGGGGTAGGTGTCGTGGTCCTCGGGGCGGGGCGGCGGCGCGGGGCGCGCGGCCTCGCGGACCGCGTCGGCCAGGGCCACGAGGTCGTCGGTGGTCGGCGGCGGGGGCGCGAAGTCGCCGTCGTGCCGGACCAGTTCCCAGCCGCGCGGGGCGGTGAGGCTGCGGGCGTGGGGTTCGCACAGGTCGTACGTGTGCGGCTCGGCGAACGCCGCGAGCGGGCCCACCACCGCCGTCGAGTCGTTGTAGACGTAGGTCAGGGTGGCGACCGCCTGTCGGGGACAGCCGTTCCGGGAGCAGCGCCGTGGGGACCTCACGGCGGCACGTTATCCCCAACGGCGCTCGCGCGCAGCCGAAGCAGCCGCGACACGCCGGACCGCCATGCATCACAGTTTGGCCATGACACCGCGACACGCCGTCCCAATGGGACGAAATTCGCCGAGAACGGGGCGGATCGCCCCGCGTCAAGGGGGAAGTTCGCCGCCGCGAAACGCGCGCGACACAGCCTGACCACGGACGACGGCTCCGGCGGGCTAGGCTGGCGGGGTGACTACCAGTCCCGACCGCCGCCGCGCCGGTTCAGAGCGGGCCGGCTCCGAGCGGGCCGGCTCCGAGCCGGGCCGGAGCGGCGCCGACCCGACCCGGGCCGGACGCTCTGCCGGACCGGGCCGTCCCGCACGCCGGGACCGGCACGGGCGGGGACTCCGCGGCCGGCTCGTGCCGGCCACCGTGCCCCTCGCCCGGACCAAGGCGGAGATCTTCGACGACCTCGTGCTCGACACGGTCGAGAGCCTCGAGCGCCGCTACGCCAAGGAGCTGGCCGGCGTCGAGTTCGCCGTCGAGGACGTGCCGCCGGAGCTCAACGTCTACGACTCCGACGTGCTCGAGGACGGCGAGGTCCCGCTCGCGCGCCTGCTGCCCGGGCGTCCGGGCCGGCAGGAGCTGCCGCCGCGGATCGTGCTCTACCGCAGGCCGCTGGAGTTCCGCGCGATGGATCGGGAGGATCTCGCCGACCTCGTGCACGACGTCATCATCGAGCAGGTGGCCAACCTGCTCGGGGTGGATCCGGACGAGCTGTCCTGACCCGCCCGGCTCTCGCGACGCGGCCCCCCGGCGTCGTCACGAGAGCGCGGTGGATCACGCCACGCGGCGCTTGAGCTTGCGGCGTTCCCGTTCGGACAGGCCGCCCCAGATGCCAAACCGCTCGTCATGGCCCAACGCGTACTCCAGGCATTCGCCCTTCACGTCGCACCGGCCGCAGATCCGCTTCGCCTCGCGGGTCGAACCGCCCTTCTCCGGGAAGAAAGCTTCCGGGTCCGTCTGCGAACACAGCGCCCGTTCCTGCCACTCGGGCGCGTCCCCCAGCAGGTCGACCCCTTCTACCTGCGCTTCCATCGGCGTGCCTCCTTCTCCGCGCCGGCAGCGATGCCGACGCTGACCCCCCACGCACGCGGCGTGTTTCTTGCGGGAAAGCCGCGGTTCGCGACGCCCCTTTCCCGCAACCCCACCGAAATTACACGCGTGTAAGACGTGCGTCGTCAAGCCGAACCTGATAAATAGGCCCGTTTCCACAAGGCTCCGAGGTCTCCTCGTGGTCCCGTTCCTGCCCTATCTCTCGGAGCTGCCCCCAGGTAACGCACCGTCGGTGCAGCGGGTCCAAATTACCCCATTTTGTAACTCGCTGACCCGGCTCACATGATCGCTTGGCGTTGCACACGGTACATGCATCGGCGCTCACTGTCACATTCGGAGGAGTGAACGATCAGCCTTTCGGTGGCGGCATCCATCGGCGTCCGAAAATGGACAGTGGGTCATCGCGAGAAATCGACCATCGGCGAGACGCCCGCCACACGAAAAGCGAGCACGAAAACCCGAACGGGGGAAATACTCCGGGTAGCGGCGCCACCCGGCGAGGCGCCTGCTACCCCGGTTGCGACCGGGCTAAACCACTGAACCGGGGGAACTTCACCGCGTTCCCCCGGCGTCGCTCGGCGTCAGCGGCGGCCATAGACGGTCGTACGCTCGGCCGCGGTCCGCCCCGCCTTGCCGGCCAGCTCCTTCAGCTCCGCGACCGTGCGGGCCGAGCCGTGCTCCGAACCCGCCATCCGGGAGATGGTCTCCTCCATCAGCGTGCCGCCGAGGTCGTTGCAGCCGCCGTTGAGCATGGCGATCGTGCCCTCGTCGCCGAGCTTGACCCAGGAGCACTGGATGTTGTCGATCCGGCCGTGCAGCAGGATGCGGGCCATCGCGTGCACGACCCTGTTCTCGCGCCACGTCGGGCCCGGCTTCGCGATGCCGGCCAGATAGATCGGCGCGTTGGTGTGGATGAACGGCAGCGCCACGAACTCGGTGAAGCCGCCCGTCACGTCCTGCACGCCGGCGAGCACCCGGAAGTGGCCCAGCCACTGGCGCGGGTGGTCGACGTGGCCGTACATCATGGTCGAGCTGGACCGGATGCCCACCTGGTGCGCGGTCGTGACCACGTCCACCCAGGTGGCGGCGGGGAGCTTGCCCTTGGTCAGGACCCAGCGGACGTCGTCGTCGAGGATCTCGGCGGCGGTGCCCGGGATCGTGTCGAGGCCCGCCTCGCGCAGCTCGGTCAGCCAGTCGCGCACCGGGACGCCCGCCTTCGCCGCCCCGGTCACGATCTCCATCGGCGAGAACGCGTGGACGTGCATGCCCGGGACGCGCTGCTTCACGGCGCGCACCATCTCGGCGTACGCGGTGATGGGCAGTTTGGGGTCGATCCCGCCCTGCATGCAGACCTCGGTCGCGCCGTCCCGCCACGCCTGCTCGGCGCGATCGGCGACCTGCTCGATCGAGAGCCGGTAGGCGTCGGCGTCCTTCTCCCGCTGGGCGAACGCGCAGAAGCGGCAGCCGACGTAGCAGACGTTGGAGAAGTTGATGTTGCGGTTGACGACGTAGGTGATGTCGTCGCCGTTGACGTCCTTGCGCAGGTCGTCGGCGATGCGGGCGAGCTCGTCGAGCGCCGAGCCGTCCGCCTGGAACAGGGCCATCGCCTTGGTCTCGTGCTCGGGCAGCAGCAGCTTCGCCGGATCCTGCGCGGCCAGCCGCAGCCCCGCCAGCACGTCGGTGCCGGTGGTCTCCGTCGACCCCGTGGTGACGTGCGCGGCCACCTCGGACCAGTCGCCGTAGACGGAGTCGAAGTCGCCGCGCCGGTCGCCGGTGCGGCCGTCGGTGTCGATCGTGGCGAACAGGTCGGTGCGACCCCCCGCGTACGCGTCGTCGGGCTCCTGCCACGGCAGGCCCACCGGCAGGGCGCTCTCGCGCGCGAGCCCGGTCGCCGGATCGGCCAGCGCCGCCACGTGCCCCGCCAGCCGCGGGTCGAGCCAGCCCTCGCCCCGGCGCACATATTCGGGGTAGATCGTCAGGCGCTCGCGCAGCTCGAAGCCCGAGGCCACGGACATCTCGCGCAGCTGCTCGATCTGCGGCCAGGGGCGCTCGGGGTTGACGTGGTCGGGCGTCACCGGCGACACGCCGCCCCAGTCGTCGATGCCGGCCCGCAGGAAGAGATCGTATTCGCTGTCGATCAGGTTGGGCGGGGCCTGGATCCGGGCGCGCGGGCCCATGATCACCCGGGCCACCGCGATCGTGGCGGCCAGCTCGTGCAGCTCGGCGTCGGGCATGCCGCGCATCGCCGTGTCGGGCTTGGCCCGGAAGTTCTGGATGATCACTTCCTGGATGTGGCCGTACTCCCGGGACACGCGGCGGATCGCGAACAGGCTGTCGGCGCGCTCGGCGCGGGTCTCGCCGATGCCGATCAGGATGCCCGTGGTGAACGGCACGTTGGTGCGGCCCGCGTCCTCGAGCACCCGCAGCCGGACGGCCGGCTCCTTGTCGGGCGACGCGTAGTGCGGGGCGCCGGGCTCGGACCAGAGCCGGGTCGCCGTGGTCTCCAGCATCATGCCCATGCTCGGCGCGACCGGCTTGAGGCGCTGCAGCTCGGCCCAGCTCATCACGCCCGGGTTGAGGTGCGGCAGCAGGCCCGTCTCCTCGAGCACCGCGATCGCGCAGGCCCGGACATAGTCGAGCGTCGAGTCGTAGCCGCGCTCGTCGAGCCACTGCCGGGCCGCCGGCCAGCGCTCCTCGGGCCGGTCGCCGAGCGTGAACAGGGCCTCCTTGCAGCCCTGCGCGGCGCCCTCCCGGGCGATGGCCAGCACCTCGTCGCGCTCCAGGAACGCGGCGGGCAGGCGGTGCGGCACGGTCGCGAACGTGCAGTAGTGACACCGGTCGCGGCAGAGCCGGGTCAGCGGGATGAAGACCTTCTTCGAGTACGTGACCATGCCCGGCCGCCCCGCCTCGCGGAGCCCGGCGTCGCGCACCGCTCCGGCCACGGCCAGCAGGGAGTCGAGCGCCTCGCCACGCGCGGCGAGGAGCGCGGCGGCTTCCTCGACGTCGAGCGCTTTGCCATCGGCGGCCCGCTTCAGCGCGCGACGGATGCTGGCTTCGGTCGGCGGGGTGTCCTGAACTGCCACCCGTGCAGCCTAGGCCGGAAAGTGATCGACCACCGCCGAGAGGGGTGCCGGACGGTAGTGGTCTGAAACACCCCGCCGTTGTCCTCGGATGGCGAAAGCCCCGGACGTCGCTCCGTCCGGGGCTCGCCTTGCTCACTTATCTCGGCCGGTCGTTCTTCCTTCGGCCGGTCGTTCTTACTTGGGCTGGTCGTTGCCCAGGTAGCGGGTGCGGTCCTCGTCGTCCGGGTCGGTGGGGGCGTGCGGGGTGCCGGGCGACGGTGCGTACGGGCCGGGCGGGGTGGCCTGCGCGGGCTGCTGGGTGGTGGGGGTGCCCCAGGCGGGCTGCTGCTGGCCCCAGGCGGGCGGCTGGCCGTACTGCTGCTGGCCCTGCTGCGGCTGCGGCTGACCCCAGACGGGCGGCTGGCCGTACTGCTGCTGCTGCCCGTACTGCTGCTGACCGTAGGGCTGGCCCTGGGGCGGGTACTGCTGGTGCTGGCCGGGCTGCCCGTACGGGGGCTGTCCCCAGCCGGGCGGCGGCGGGCCGTAGGAGCCCGCGGCGGGCTGCGTCTTCGGGCGGGGCGTGAAGTAGAAGTTGCGCCAGACCAGGTACGTCGCGTAGGCCGCGAGCGCGAAGACCACCAGCCACGCCGCGCGGACCAGGAACTCCTCAAACGCCACCCGGACGCTGAACGTGCCCAGGTTGACCACGCCGAACAGGAAGCCGAAGACGGCCGCGAAGAAGGCGGCGATCGCGTACTCCGCCAGGGCGACGACCGTGAGCAGGCGGGCCTGGCGGTGCACCGGCTGCACCAGCAGCGCGAGGAGCACGCCGGCCAGCGGCATGACGATCGACTCGATGTTGACGAAGCTGTAGAAGCTGTTCTGCGCGCGGGTCGCGAAGTTCTGCCCGACGTCCGACGGGATCAGCCGGATCACGGCGATGAAGAGCCAGACCGCAGGGGCGAAGACCAGCGCGTACGCCGCGAGGTCGCGCAACGGGCGCAGCACCGCGGGCACGGGCCGGCCGGCCGGGACCGCCTCCGGCCCGGGCTGCTGACCGCCCTGCTGGGGACCGGGCTGCTGC
>CAKUMG010000035.1 GCA_934667465.1 uncultured Actinoplanes sp.
TGGTCACCCTGCCCAAGGTCAGCGGCCCGCCGCAGGTCGCCGCGATGGCCGCGCTCTGCGACCGGCTGGAGCAGGCGTACGGGCTCGCCCCCCGCACCCTGCGCTTCGAGATCCAGATCGAGCTGCCCGCGGCGGTGCTCGGCGCCGGCGGGGAGGCCACGGTCGCCCGGCTCCTCACCGCCGCCGAGGGCCGCTGCACCGGGCTGCACTACGGCACCTACGACTACAGCGCCGCCGCCGGGATCGCCGCGGCCCACCAGGCGATGGACCACCCGGTCGCCGACTACGCCAAGGCGGTCATGCAGGCGGCGGCGGCAGGCACCGGCGTGCGCCTCTCCGACGGCTCCACCAACGTCCTGCCGCTCGGCACCGACGTGGCCGTGCACGAGGCGTGGGCCCTGCACCACCGCCTCGTGCGCCGCTCGCTGGAACGCGGCTTCTACCAGGGCTGGGATCTGCACCCGGCCCAGCTCCCGACCCGCTTCGCCGCCACCTACGCGTTCTTCGCCGACGGCATGGACGCCGCGACCCAGCGTCTGCGCCGCTATCTCGACCGCCGGTCCGGCGGCATCCTCGACGAGCCGGCCACCGCCCGCGCGCTGGCGACCTACCTGCTGCGCGGCCTGGACTGCGGCGCGCTGGCGCCGGGAGACGTCACCTTCACCCGGGAGGAGCTGCGCGCCCTGTCCCGCTGATGCGCTTTTCGTAGTCGATCGGTAACGGAGGGCGGTTAGGCTCCGAACATGGTCGATCTCGTCGTGCGGTCCCGGCGGGCCGTCACCCCGGGCGGGGTGCGCCCGGCCGCCGTCTCGGTCCGGGCCGGGACGATCGTGGCGATCGACGGGTACGACGCGGAGGTGCCCGCCGCCGACGACGTGGACCTGGGCGACCTGGCGCTGCTGCCCGGGCTCGTCGACACGCACGTGCACGTCAACGAGCCCGGGCGCACCGAGTGGGAGGGCTTCGCGAGCGCGACCCGGGCGGCCGCCGCCGGCGGGGTCACCGCGATCGTGGACATGCCGCTCAACAGCCTGCCGCCCACGGTCACCGCGGACGCGCTCGCGATCAAGCAGGCCGCCGCGCGCGGGCAGATCCACGTCGACGTCGGCTTCTGGGGCGGCGCGATCCCCGGCAACGTGCCCGACCTGCCCGCCCTGCACGCCGCCGGGGTGTTCGGGTTCAAGGCCTTCCTCGCCGACTCCGGGGTGCCCGAGTTCGCCCCGCTGAGCACGGACCAGCTGGCGCAGGCGCTCGCCGCCGTCGACGCGCGCTTCGTCGTGCACGCCGAGGACCCGGACCACCTGCACGCGGCCGCCGCCTCCCCGGCGTACGCGGACTTCCTCGCCTCCCGCCCGCCCGACGCCGAGCACGCGGCCGTGGCGACCGCGATCGCCGCCGCCCGCAAGGCCGGCGCCCGGGTCCACATCCTGCACCTCTCCGCCGCCTCGGCCCTGCCCCTGATCGCCGCCGCCCGCGCCGACGGGGTCCGGGTGACCGCCGAGACGTGCCCGCACTATCTGACCCTCGACGCCGCCGCGATCCCGGCCGGGGCCACCGAGTTCAAGTGCTGCCCGCCGATCCGCGACGCCGCCAACCGCGACCTGCTCTGGCGGGCGCTCGCCGACGGCGTGATCAGTTGCGTCGTGAGCGACCACTCGCCCTGCACGCCCGACCTCAAACGCCGGGACACCGGGGACTTCGCCGCGGCATGGGGCGGCATCGCCTCGGTGCAGCTGGGGCTGCCGGTGATCTGGACGGCGGCCCGGGAGCGCGGTCACACGCTCGCCGACGTCGTGGACTGGATGGCCCGCCGCCCCGCCGACCTGGCCGGGCTCACCGCCAAGGGCCGGCTCGCGGTGGGCGCCGACGCCGACCTGGTCGCCTTCGATCCCGGCGCCGCGTTCACCGTCGACCCGGACCGGTTGCACCACCGCAACCCCGTGACGCCGTACGCGGGGATGACCTTGACCGGTCTGGTCCGCACCACGTGGCTGCGCGGCCGCATCGTGACCGGCGACGCACCGCACGGCCGCTTCCTCACCCGGGAGGACTCCTGATGGAAGACTTCACCCGCCTGCCCGACCTCGCCTCGCGGCTCTTCTCCGGCGGGGTGGTCCACGCCAACGACGAGTTCTTCGCCGCCGCCGACCACCTGGTGGACCCGGCTGCGCCGGTCTTCGCGCCGCGGACGTTCGGGCACAAGGGCCAGGTGTACGACGGCTGGGAGACCCGCCGGCGGCGTGAGCCCGGCCACGACACGGCCATCGTCCGGCTCGGTGCCCCCGGCGTGGTGCACGGCGTCGACATCGACACCGCGTTCTTCACCGGCAACTTCCCGCCGGCCGCCTCGGTGGACGGCTGCGCGATCGACGGCTACCCCGACGCCGCCCAGCTGCTCGGCGCGGAGTGGGTGCCGCTGGTCCGGCGCTCGCCGCTGGCCGGCGACAGCCAGAACCTGTTCGCTGTCGACGCCCGCCAGCGCCTGACCCACGTGCGGCTGAACATCTATCCCGACGGCGGGGTCGCGCGGCTGCGCGTACACGGCGAGGTCGTTCCCGACCCGGCCCTGCTGCCCAGCATCTTCGACGTCGCCGCGGCCGAGCACGGCGCCCGCATCGCGGGATGCAGCAACATGTTCTACGGGCACCCGCAACACATGATCAATCCCGGTCAGGCGCGCTCCATGGGCGACGGCTGGGAGACGTCGCGGCGGCGCGACGACGGCAACGACTGGGTCCTGATCCAGCTGGCCGCGCCCGCCGTCGTCGAACTGGCCGAACTGGACACCAGCCACTTCAAGGGCAACGCGCCGGGCAGCGCCACGCTGCGCGGCATCGACGCGCGCACCGGGCTGCTCGACGACCCGGACGACTGGTTCGAGCTGCTGCCACAGATCCGCTTGAACCCGGACACGCGGCATCGCTTCCCGGTCCCGGTGGTGCCGCCCGCCACCCACGTCCGCCTGGACATCTTCCCCGACGGGGGGATGGCGAGACTGCGGCTGTACGGGCGTGCGGACGGGCCGGCGCTGCGGGCGCGCTACGAGGCGACGACCTGAGGCGCGTGTCCACAGTCCAGAGTTGTCCACAGGCTCGATCGCACAGATCGGCGGCGGGCGCTACCTTCTCCGCGTGACTCGGATCGTGACTCTGGTGCTCGCCGACGAGGCGGGCGACGTGCTCGGCGCGCTCCCGCCGTTCGAGGCCGCCGTTCCCTGGTGGCAGGAGGCGGGCGACGTGGTGGCGGCCGCCCGCGAGCTGCACGGCGCCGAGGTGACCGTGCTGCGCCTGCTCGCGGCGGAGCGGCCCTTCCCGCCGGGCGGGGCGGTGACCTACCTGGCGCAGGTGCACGGTGCGGTGCCCGCGCTCGCCCCCGCGCAGGCCCTCCCCGACCCGGACCCGTTGCGGGCGCCGTGGGCGGTGCCGGGCGGGCCGGCCGCGTCGATCGCGTGGGCCACGTCGGTGCTCGGCCGCGACGACGTGGTGGCGGTCCAGCAGCGCACGTGGAACCTGTCGGCGCTGTGGCGGCTGGAGGCGGGCGGCGCGCCCGTCGCGTGGCTCAAGCAGGTGCCGCCGTGGCTGGGTCACGAGACGGCGGTGCTGCGCCTGGTCGCCGCGGTGGAGCCGGCCCTGGTGCCGCGGGTGCTGGCCGCCGGTGACGCGGGCCGGGAGCTGCTGGCCCACGTGCCGGGCGAGGATCGGTACGGCGCCGGCGTGGATCTGTGCGCCGCGGTGGCCCGCAGCTTCCACCGGCTGCAGGTGCACTTCGCCGGGCGCACGGGGGAGCTGCTCGCGGCCGGGGTGCCGGACCGGCGCGCCGAGGCCGACCGGCTCACCCGGGCCGCGGAGCCGTGGCTCGACGAGATCGAAGGGCTGGCCGACCTGATCGACGAGCTGCCCGCGCGCCTCGCCGCGGCCCGGGCGTGCGGGGTGCCGGAGACGCTCGTGCACGGCGACCTGCACCCGGGCAACGTGCGCGAGTCCGCGGGGCGGCAGGTGATCGTGGACTGGGGCGATTCCGTGGTGGGGCACCCGGCGTACGACATCCTGCGCCTCACCGAACACCTCCCCGTGCCCGACGGCGAGGCGCTGATCGACCAGTGGGCCGGGTGGTGGTGCGAGGCCGAGCCGTCGTCCGATCCCGGGACGGCGGTGGAGCTGCTGCGTCCCGTGGTGGCGCTGCGCCAGGCCGCCGTCTACCAGGAGTTCGTGGACCGCATCGAGCGCACCGAGCGGCCCTACCACGAGGCCGACATCCCCGAGCGGCTCGGCGCGGCCGTCGAGGCGGCGCGGCCCGGATGGGGAGGTGAATCCGCGGGGTGAGGGCGGATCCGGCCCGGGCGCCCTACGGTGGAGGCGTGACTGACCTGCGGCGGCGGTTCGTGGCCGAGATCGAGCGGGGGACGGGCGCGCTGCCGCCCGCCCTGGCCGGGGCGTTCGCGGCGGTGCCCCGGGAGGCGTTCGTGGCCGGGGGGTTCCAGCGGCGCGACGGCGGGTGGGTGAGCCCGGGCGGCGACGGGTTCCTCGACGCGGTCTACCGGGACGACGTGCTCGTCACGAAGCTCGACGGCGGGGTCCCGGTCAGCTCGTCGAGCCAGCCCTCGCTGATGGCGCTCATGCTGGCGGCGCTGGAGGTGGGGCCCGGCGACCGGGTGCTGGAGATCGGCGCGGGCACGGGCTACAACGCCGCGCTGCTGCGCGCGCTGGGCGCCTCGGTGACCACTGTGGACGTACAGGAGGACGTCGCCGCGCGGGCGCGGGACGCCCTGGAGAGCGCGGGGATCGACGGCGTCCGGGTGCTGACCGGGGACGGCTACGAGGGTGCGCCGGGCGAGCGCTTCGACCGGGCGATCGTGACGGTCGGGGTCGCGGGCGTGTCACCGCGCTGGCTCGCGCATACGGGCCCGGGGCCGCTGATCGTGCCGGTGGAGCACGCCGGGACGCACCCGGTGCTGGCCGTGCGCGGCGGACCGGAGGGCGGGGTCACCGCGTCGGTCGTGTGCCCGTCGGGCTTCATGAGCGCCGCCGGCCCGCTGCTCGCCCGGCACCCGCGCAGCCACCCGGGCATCGCGCCGCTGGGCGCCCTCGACAGGTTCGCCGAGACCGCCCCGGCACGCTGGCCCGAGCCCCTGGACTCGCTGCGCTACCGGGACCTCTGGTACGCGGCAGGCGTCTGGCACGCCCGCGCCACCCACGGTGGCGTCCGGGGGCAGTCCTCCACCTTCCTCACCCTGCTCGACGACGCCGGCACCGGCGGCGCGGCCATCCTCCCGGACGGCTCGATCCTCGCGGGCGGCGCCGAGGCCGCCCGCTGGACCGGCGAGGCGACCGAGATCCTCGACCGCTGGGAGTCCGCGGGTCACCCGGCTATGCAGTCCTGGCACATCACCCTCGAGTCCACGGCCGACCCCGCCACCCCGATCTGGTTCCCCGCCACCTGGACCCTCACCCCACCCGCCTGACCCCCGCCTGCCCCGCCTCGACCTGCCCGGTCTCTCGCCGGCTCATCGCCCCGAGCCGGGCCCCCGCGGGCGACTGAGAGCTTCTTCCGCGAGGTGTTCGACGAGATCCTGACGCGTCTGGGCCTGGGAGCCGTCCCCGCCCTGCCCGTCCCCGATCCGGCGCTGACCCTCGACCCCTCCCGCTACGTGGGCTTCTACGAGCGTCCCGGCACGCGGTACGAGGTGGCGGCCGAGGGCGGGGCGCTGCACCTGCTCCTGGATCTCGACCCGGAGCAGGCGGCGGTCCTGGGGCGGCCGGAGCGGCTGCGCTACGACCTGGTGCCGGTGAGCGGGACGCACTTCCTGCTGCCGCCGGTGCATCCCCTGGAGGACACCCAGACCGCGGCGATCTATGACTTCGCGGACGGTGCGGCGCGGTATCTGCACATCAATGCGCGGGTGCACCCGCGGAGTCAGGCGCGCAGGTAGGTGAGGACCGCGAGGACGCGGCGGTTGGTGTCCTCGGCCGGGGGGAGGTTGAGCTTGGCGAGGATGTTGCCGACGTGCTTGCCGACGGCCGCCTCGGTGACGTGCAGGCGGGCGGCGATGGCGGAGTTGGAGTGGCCCTCGGCGATCAGGGCCAGGACCGCGCGCTCGCGGGGGGAGAGGGGCGCCAGGGGGTCGTCGGGGCGGTGGATGAGGCGGCGGACGACCTCGGGGTCGACGATCGTGCCGCCGTCGGCGACCGCGTGCAGGGCGGCGGCGAACTCCTGGACGTCGGCGACCCGGTCCTTGAGCAGATAGCCGACCGCCTTGCCGTCGCCCGTGGCGAGCAGGGCCGTCGCGTAGTCGGCCTGGACGTACTGGCTGAGCAGCACCGTGGGCAGCGTGGGGTCGATGCGGCGCAGCGCCACCGCGGCGCGCAGGCCCTCGTCGCGGTGACCGGGCGGCATGCGGATGTCGGTGAGCACCAGGTCGGGCCGGTGCTCGGCGACCACGGCGACCAGCGCCTCCGCGTCGCCCACCGCCGCGGCGACCTCGAAGCCGAACCGGGCCAGCACGCCGGTCAGACCCTCGCGGAGCAGGACCCCGTCCTCGGCGATGACCACCCGGCGCCGGGTCACGGGTTGCACGGGAGCTCCACGCGGACCAGCGTAGGGCCACCCTCCGGGCTGGACAGCAGCAGCCGCCCGCCCGCCGCGGCGACCCGGTCGGCGAGCCCGGTCAGGCCCGTGCCCGCGGACTGGTCGGCGCCACCGCGCCCGTCGTCGCGCACCTCCAGGATCAGGGTCTTGCCCGCCTGGGTGAGCAGGACGTCGGCGCGCTCGGCGCCGGAGTGCTTGACGACGTTGGCCAGGGCCTCCGAGGCGGCGAAGTAGGCGGTGCCCTCGGTCTGCTCGCCGGGGCGCGACACCCCGTCGGTGACCGTCACCGCGACCGGCAGCGGCGACCGGCCGGCCAGCTCGCGCAGCGCCGCCGGGAGCCCGAGGTCGGTCAGCTCCTGAGGGCGGATGCCGTAGATCAGGTCACGCAGGACGACCATCAGCTCCCTGGCCTGGTCGTGCGCCTTGCCGAGCGGCTCGGCGGCGGGCGACTCGGCGGGCACGTCGAGGCGGGCCATGCCGAGGTGCAGCGTGAGGCTGGTCAGCCGGTGCTGGGCGCCGTCGTGCAGGTCGCGCTCGATGCGGCGGCGCTCCAGGTCGAACGCGTCGGCCAGGCGGGCCCGGGAGCGGGTGACCTCGCGCAGCTCGGAACCGGTGCGGTCGCCGAGCAGCGCGCGGGCGGTGGCGGCCTGGCCGGCGGCCATCGCGCCCAGCAGGTAGACCAGCGCGGGGGCGAGCAGCAGACCGAACAGCGCGACGGGGTAGGCCTCCGCGGCCGTGTCGACCTGGTAGAAGCCGAACGTGATGCCCTCCTCCCCGGAGGCGGACAGCACGCCGCTGCCGGTGAGCATCAGCGGGCTCAGCAGCATCGCGACGTCGACCACGACGAGCAGCGCGAAGACGCCGTAGGCCACCGGCACCACCAGCCCGAGGAACAGCCCGTAGAGCAGCTCGCGCCAGGTGGCGGTCTCGGCATAGCGGGCGCGCAGCCAGGCGAGCGGCTCGCGGGGGCCGGGCGGGTGCGGCGACGGCAGCGGGCGCGGATCGATCAGGCCGAGCCGGGCGCGCTCGACGGCGGCCAGCGGCACCGCGGTCATCGGGCCCAGGGTGACGAGCGCGACCAACGCGAGCGCCATGACGACCAGCCAGGCGGACGTGGGGGACACACCCTCCGCGGCCCGCGACAGCGTCGCCGCATAGGGCAGGACGAGCACGGCGCAGACGCAGCCCACGGGAAACGCGATGGGCAGGGTCGTCAGGACGTAGAGCAGCGCCCGCCAGGGTGCGGGCGTCGCCAGGTAGCGGCGGTCGAGGAGTGCGGTGAAGGTGGACACGTGTTCACGCTAGGTGCGCGAGCGGGCTCCCACCATCACGCCAGGGATAGTCCTGGGGGTATACCCAGCACTACCAGTTGCCCGCCCGGCGGTCGCGCCACGGCCGGCCGTCGGGGTCGTAGACGAGGCGGTACGCGGGCAGCGCCCACAGCTTCTGCCACCACGGCAGCGGCGTGGTCTCGTGCGGCATGAGCCGCCCGGGCGGTCGCGGGCCCTTGCGCCCGCCGTCGTGCCAGGCGCGCAGGGCGTCGGCGGCGGCGCTGACGGCGCGTACGGCGTCATCGGGGTCGACCAGGTCCTTGTCCTCGCCGGGGGCGCGGTCGAGATGCTCGCGCATCAGGGCGAGGCGCAGCTCGCGGGCGTAGACCCGGGCGCCGTCGCCCAGCCCGGCCGGGTCGGCGGGCGCGCGCTCGTCACGGGTGTCGTCCAGGACCGCGCAGGACAGCTCGCTGTCGTGGGTCCAGGAGCGGCGGTTGAGGTTGTCGCTGCCCACGCTCGCCCACACGTCGTCGGCGACGCACACCTTGGCGTGCACGTAGACCGGGGTGCCCTCGTGGTTCTCGACGTCGAAGACGTGCACCCGGTCGGGGGCGGCGCGGCGGCACAGCGAGATCGCCTCCTCGCGCCCGATCTCGTTGGGCGGCAGCGCGAAGCGTCCGTCCACATCGGGGTGCCGGGGGACGACCGCGACGAGGTGCAGCTCCGGGTTGTCGGTGAGCGCGTCCGCGAACAGCCGCGCGACCTCGGTCGACCAGAGATATTGGTCCTCGAGGTAGATCAGCCGGCGGGCGCGCTTGATCGCCTTGGTGTAGCCGCGGGCGATGCTCTGCTCACCGAGCTTGGCGAAGCCGTAGGGCGGGCGCATCGCCGGGTAGGTCCGCAGCACCTGGATGTTGTGGGTGCCGCAGGCGGGCGGGTCCGGCGGCTGCGGCGGCAGGCGGTCCGCGCGCAGGTCGGCGTGCTTGAGCTTGTCGACGACGGTGGAGATCGGCCCGTGCTGGTCGAGCGGCGCCGGGTCGGTCCAGCGCTCCCGGAAGGTCAGGTCGAGGGCGCCCACGACCGGCCCGCGCAGCGCGAGCTGCACGTCGTGCCAGGGCGGATTGTCGCCGTACGCCTTCGCCATGGCCAGCGGCTGCGGATCGCCGCGGTGGTGCTCGTCGTCGCGCCGGCTGTGGCACAGGTCGATGCCGCCCGCGAACGCGATGTCGCGCTCCGGTGCGCTCGGGTGCCGCAGGACCACGAGCTTCTGGTGATGTGAGCCACCGCGGCGTACGCGCTGATCCAGCAGGACCTCGCCGCCCGCCTCCGCGATCCCCTCGCTGAGGTTGCGGTTCTCCTCCTGGCTGTAGGCGAGCTTGTCGGCGTGCGAGCGCCAGAGCAGGCCCTTGACGATCACGCCCCGGCGCGCGGCCGCCGCGAACAACTCGCTGACCGTGGGGCCGTCCTCGCGCATCCGCTCGTCGGGGTCGCCGCGCCAGTCGGTGAAGAACAGATGGTCGCCGTCACCCAGCGTTTCCACCTCGGTCACCAGCCGGTCGAAGTACGTTTTTCCGTGAAAGAGCGGCTCAGCAGTGTTTCCCCCGACCCAGGTGGGTATCTGGGTGTCAGGGTTGTCCCGCTCCTGAGCGGTCAGGAACCACTCCGCGTGAGGGTCCTGTGATTGCGGCGGCACGGCCAGCCCTCCGAGGTCGACGACGCCCTCACGGTAGGCCGCAGCACGGCCCGCCGCATCCCCCGGCCCCCGCTACGCGTCGAAGGACACAATGATGAGCACCGAGCCGATCACCACCGCCATGGCCACCCCCGCCGCCCAGGACTCCTCCGAGCGCAATCTGCTGATCGCGCTGTTGCTCATCGTGCTCGTCGGCGTCGGAGCAATGTTCTTCATCACGGCCTGACCCCGGCACGCCCCGCGCGAAACGGATCTTTGCCGCAGCCGTACCCGAAAATCCGAGGGTCCGGCGCGCCGTGCTCACTTTGTGACGGATCCCGGGCGGCCATCCGGCCCGGGTTTGTTCCATACTTCTCGCCATGACGGGGGAGCAGAACTTCGGCAGCGCCACCATCGAGATCCCGCTGGCCGAGGCCAGCGCCGGGACCATCAGGCAGGTGCACTCGCCGGTGGCCGGCGCCCTCACCGTGCAGGTCCCGCCGGGTACGGTCGACGGCACCGTCCTGTGGATCGACGCGCCCACCGGCGCGGTCGCCGTCACGGTCCGGGTGACGCAGGGGTTCCCGTCGGCGCCGCCGGTCCCGGGAGCGTTCCCGCCCGCGCCCGACGCCGCCTACCCGCCCCCGCCGCCCGTACAGGGCTACCCCACCCAGCAGTACGCCGCCCCCGGCTACCCGCCGCCGCCCGGCTACGGCCCGCCGCCCCCCGGTTACGGCCCGCCCGCCGGTGGTTACGGCCCGCCCCCCGGCTCGTACGGCTCCGGTCCCATGACCCCCATGATCGGTGCCCCGGTGCAGCCGCCCAAGAAGGGCGTCGGCAAGGGTGTCAAGATCGCCGGCATCGGTCTCGCCGCGGTGCTCGCCATCGGCTGCTGCGGCGGCGTCATGCGTACCGTCTTCTCCGGCGACGACAACACCGCCTCGGGTGAGTCCGGCGACACCCGCGGCGGCTCCGCGCAGCGGTCCGTCCCGAGCGCGGCCGCCGCGCTGACCCCCGCGCAGTACGCCCAGGCCCTCGCCGCCTCCGACCAGGCCATCAAGACCAGCTTCGCCAAGCTCAAGACCGGCGACACCGGCGCCTTCGCCAAGGCCGCCCCCGCCGCCGCGACGAGCATCCGGGCCGAGGCCGGCAAGCTGCGCGCCGCCGCGCCCCCGGCCGGCGCCGCCACGGTCCACGCCAACCTCGCCTCGGAGCTCGACAGCCTGGGCGACGTGGTCGAGGAGACCGCGGACACCAAGCAGGCCTGCCCCGCCGCGTCCCCGTACGACGCGGTCCTGAGCTCCGGCTGGGCCGACAGCGTCCGTGACGACGCCAAGCGGCTCGCCGACGCCGACCCCAGCTACAAGTTCGGCACGTTCCTCCCGGCCGCTCCCAAGGAGCAGAACCGCCGCCTCAAGAACGGCACGTTCGTCAAGGCCCGCTCGTCGACCAGCGGCCTCGGCCAGCTGAAGATCAAGAACGGCGCCGAGGACACGACCATCTCGCTGGTCCCGACGAAGAGCGGCGCCAAGGCCGCGTTCAACGTCTATGTGCGCGGCGGCGGCTCGTTCACGGTCAACGGCATCAAGGACGGCACCTACCGGGTCTTCACCGCCTCCGGCGAGGACTGGAACGCGGGCAAGAAGGGCTTCACCCGCGGCTGCAACTTCAGCAAGTTCGACGACACGTTCAAGTTCGAGACGACGTCGACCAGCAGCTCGATCTGGACCATCACGCTGACGCCCGTCGTCGGTGGCAACGCCTCCACCAGCGACGTCGACCCCAACGGCTTCCCGCAGTAACCGCGCAGTTTTCGAGAAGCCCGCCGCTGGGGGGTTCCCTAAGGTCGTTCCCATGAGCGATTCGGGAACCCTTTCGGCGGCGGAACGCAGTGCGGTCAAGGAACGCGCGCAGGAGCTGAAGAAGGCGGCGCGGCGCGGCAAGAAGGCGGACGCGGAAGCCGACGTGCTGGCGAAGATCGCCGAGATGCCGGAGCCGGACCGTGTCCTGGCGGAGCGCATCTACGCCCTCGTGAAGGCGTCGGCGCCGGGGCTGGCGCCGAAACTCTGGTACGGGATGCCGGCCTACGCGCGGGACGGCAAGGTGGTCTGCTTCTTCCAGGGCGCGGCGAAGTTCTCCACCAGGTACGCGACGTTCGGCTTCAACGACACGGCCGCGCTCGACGACGGGACCATGTGGCCCACGGCGTTCGCGCTGGTCTCGCTGACGGACGAGGACGAGGCCCGGCTCGGCGCGCTCCTGGAGAAGGCGGCCGGCTGACCGGGCGCGCCACCGTCCGCCGCGCGGGTCAACGGGGGCCGGTGGGCGGTGGCGTGCCCGCTCAGGGGCGGCGGTGCAGGAGCCGGGCGAGCTCGGTGAGGTCGGCGATCGGGAGGTCGCCGTCGATGCCCTTGAGCGCGGCTACGGTCGCGCCCGCCGCCCGGCCCGCGGTCACGCCCACCTCGGCGTCCTCGACCACCAGGCAGCGCCCCGGTGCGACGCCCAGCAGCTCGGCGCCGCGCAGGTAGCCCTCCGGGTCCGGCTTGCCCGCGCTGATGTCGTCCACGGTCACCAGAACCGGGGCCTCGATGCCCGCCGCGCCCAGGCGCGCCTTCGCGAGCCGGACGTCGGCGCTGGTCACGACCGCCCACGGCAGGGCGAGGCCGGCCAGCAGCTCGAGCGCGCCGGTGGTCGGCACGACGTCGGACAGGTCGTCGTACTGCAGCTCCAGCTGGCGGGCGGCCGCGGCGGCGACGGCGTCCGGGTCGAGATCGGGACGGACGAGCCGCACCGTACGCTCCGCGGGCGCGCCGTGCGCCACCGCGAGCACGGCGGCGGTGTCCACCCCGTATTCGCCCGCCCACACCGCCCAGGCGCGCTCGACGGCGGCGTCCGAGTCGACCAGCGTGCCGTCCATGTCGAAGAGCACGGCCTCGATGCCGGTGAGTTCCACGCCGCCTCCACTACAGTTCACGATCATCCTCGCCCTACGAGAATAGGTCGCGTCCTCCCGGGCTGACATGATCCCTCGGTGGACCTGCGCACCGAACGCCTGCTGCTGCGCCCCTTCCGGGCCACCGACTTCGACGCCGTGCACGCGTACGCCAGCGATCCCGGCGTCTGCCGCTGGGTGGACTGGGGCCCGAACACCCCCGAGGAGACCGCCGTCTTCCTGGGGCTCGCCATCATGTCGGCGACCGAGCAGCCGCGGCGCGCCCACCGGCTCGCGGTCGTCCGCAGCGAGGACGACGCCCTGATCGGCGCGGTCGACCTGCACGTGAGCGACCCGGCGAACCGGCGCGGGGAGATGGGCTACATCATCGCCGGACCGGCCCAGCGCCGCGGCTATGCCACCGAGGCGGCGCGGGCGCTGCTCACCCACGGCCTCGGCGAGCTGGGGCTGCACCGCATCACCGCGACGTGCGACCCGGACAATGCGGGGTCGGCGGGGGTCCTCCGCGCCATCGGCATGGTTCAGGAGGGGCACCTCCGACACCACTTCCTCATCCGCGGCGAGTGGCGCGACCGCCTCCTCTTCGCCGCCGTCGCCGCCTGATCGGGTTGGCCCGGAGTTCTTCGAGCAGCCCGGCCTCTTGAGCGACTGGGCGCCGGTCTATGCCTGCGCGGAGCCGGGCGAGATTCACTGCCGACCCAGCAACACACGGGCATAGCGGGTCAAGTGGGTGATGACCGCCGGACAGTGAAGACGCGTGGCCGGCCGCCGGGCGGCCAATCTGGTAGTTCGCCCTCGCGAAAGACGCGCTGCCGGAACGGCGGACCATCGAAAATTCGTCCTCGCCGTACTCATTGTTGTCGGACATCGCCTCGCTCGTGGTGCTGGGGCTCACCCGCACCTAGCGATCTTGCAAGGCTTTGGCCGACATGCCGCTAACCTGCAGGATCTTGTCCACCGCCATCCATGGCTGTTCATCGTTGTTGCGGCGATTGTCACCCGACTAGTCACTCACTCCGTAAGGATCGCCATCGGTCGCGGCCGTCGCTTCTTCCTTCTTTCCGCGACGCTCCCTGAACTCTTCAAATCGAGCAGTCAAAACGTACATATAATCGAGCATTGCCTCAGAAAGGGCGAGTGCATCTTCTGCGTCTTCTCTAGACACCTGAGATCCCGTGTAGTGCGCACCTTCATTGCGCAGAACTCTTAACTCGTTTGCCCACTCGAACAGTCGCTCGTCAATCTTATCGGCATCCTTCATTTTTCTAAGCGAAGAAATAAGGCTTGGCATTAGCACCCGCTAGGCAGGAGGGCTGGGTGCGGCGGCGTGCGCACTCCTGCGGGCAGGCCACCGGCCTGACGCCTGACCATCTGGCCGCCAAGGGCCTATAGGCTCCCGAAAAGAGTCCCGGACACACTGTGCGCCGCCGCGCCAGGCACTGACGGCTGCGACACGCGCTACGGCCCGGCGCGGCAGCTCGGCCGTGTCGCTCTGGCCGTGCCGATTGGCTGATGGCCACCCCTAATCACTTCCGCAATCGCTCGACGTCTACGGCGGGCCCTCGGCTGTCCGCCTTACACGCCAGCCGACGAGCGTCTGGCGAGTCAGGCGCTGGCGGCGGCCAGAGTTTGCGCCCGGGCGGCGGCGTGAGCGGCCCGTCTTGGGAATGCCCGTCTTCGCAGCGATCGTGCCGACGCTGACAACCTTGGCATCCAGCTCAAGACTTTCGGACGGTATGCGCGTTGGGCAGCTTTCCCCAAAGCCACCGGGTCGGCGGCAGCAAGTGCACGCGGCACGTCGGACGAAGGTCGTTGAGTGCAGACCCGGCGGGTGCTGCTGTGCGGGGTGATCGCGACCACAACTGTCCCGCCCGGATGGTGGCGCAACGGCCTCAGCCAGGCAGGTGCTCGCAAAAGCAGAGCCAGGTCACGTGCCGAGCCCGTACAAGATGATCTGAAGAGTGACCGCCCCCACCCTGGTATTTCAAATCTGAAAGAGATAGCGTCACGGCATGACCGCACCGCTCGATCCCCGGACGCAGACGATGTGGCGCGCCTACATCGAGAGTTCGTGGGCGTTGCAGACCCGGCTCGAGGACGAGCTGCGGGCGCAGACCGGGCTGAGCATGCCCGACTATCACGTGCTGGTCGTGCTCTCCGAGGCGCCCGGGCGGCGGCTGCGGATGGGTGAGCTGGCCGGGCGGATGGTGTTCTCGCCGAGCCGGGCGACCTACCAGGTGAGTTCCATGGTCAAGCGGGGGCTGGTGCGCAAGCAGAGCTGTGCCGAGGACGGGCGCGGGCAGGAAGCCGTGCTGACCGAGGCCGGGCTGGCGGCGCTCGTCGAGGCGGCGCCGCTGCATCTGACGACCGTGCGCGACAGCTTCGTGGACAAGCTCGACGACACCGAGATCGACGTCCTGACCCGCGTCTTCGGCCGGCTCGGCGGCCACCTGCGCGACACGAGTTCCTGAGAGGAAAGCCATGCCCGCGATCACTGTCGACGACGTCCTGGTCCTGCCGCGCCTGCCGGAGCTCGACGAGGCGTCCACCCGCTACCGCGCCGTCCGGCGCCTGACCACCGCGCCGAGCGGCTACGAGGGCGAGGGGTTCCCGGTGCGCCGCGCGTTCGCCGGGGTGCCGCTCGAGGAGCTGGACCCGTTCATCCACCTCGACCAGATGGGCGAGGTCGACTACGCGCCGGGCGAGCCGAAGGGCACGCCGTGGCACCCGCACCGCGGCTTCGAGACGGTCACCTACATGATCGACGGCATCATGGACCACCAGGACTCGCAGGGTGGCGGCGGCTCGATCACCAACGGTGACACCCAGTGGATGACGGCCGCCAGCGGTCTCCTGCACATCGAGGCCCCGCCGGAGCACCTCGTCACCAGCGGCGGCCTGTTCCACGGCATGCAGCTCTGGGTCAACCTGCCGCGCGCCGCCAAGATGATCGCCCCGAAATACCAGGACATCCGCGGCAACGCCGCCGCCCTGCTCACCACCCCCGACGGCGGCAGCCTGATCCGGGTGATCGCCGGCACGATCGCGGGCCACGACGGCCCGGGCTCCACCTACACGCCGATCAACCTGGCCCACGTCACGCTGCAGCCGGGCGCCCAGCTCGACCTGCCGTGGCAGCCCGGCTACAACGCCCTGGTCTACGTCATGGCCGGCGAGGGCACGGTCGGCAACGATCGCCGCCCGATCCGCTCCGGCCAGCTCGCCACCCACGGCCCCGGCGACGCCATCCGCGTCGGCGCCGGCTCCACTCTGGAGCTGTTCGTCATGGGCGGCAAGCCGATCCGCGAGCCGATCGCGCACTACGGCCCGTTCGTCATGAACACGCGCGCCGAGCTGAAGCAGGCGTTCGAGGACTTCCAGAAGGGGCGGCTCGGCACCATTCCGGTCCCGCACGTGGGGTGAATGCTTCTTATCTCGTACGGGCTCAGGACGTGACCTGGCTCTGCTTTTGCGAGCACCTGCCTGGC
>CAKUMG010000036.1 GCA_934667465.1 uncultured Actinoplanes sp.
GTCTCGGACCGCGGCGCCTCGGTGCTCATCCCGTGGCAGGTCGAGAAGGACGGCAAGGGCTACATCGAGGACCGCCGCCCGAACGCCAACGTCGACCCGTACGTCGTGACCCGCCTGATCACCGACACCTGCTGCACCGCGCTGGAGAAGGCCGGCCAGGCCTGACCCTCCTCGCAGGCCGCCCCGGACGAAGCCGGGGCGGCCTCGTCAGGTCCGGGACCACTGCTGGTTGACGCCGGAGCCGCACGTGGCCTGCTGCAGGTCGGTCCCGTCGGCGGCCACGTCGAGGCACTTGCCGCTGTGCCGGGCCCGCAGCTGGAACCAGCCGCCGGTGGCGGTCCACTGCCACTGCTGGTTGGTGCCGGCGCCGCAGGCGTACTGGATGATGTCGGCGCCGTCGGCGGTGGCGGCGGCCGCGACGTCGAGGCACTTGCCGCTGTGCTGCGCGATGAGCTGGACGTAGCCGCCACCCGCGTCGCGGAACTCGAAGCGCTGGTTGCCACCGCCGTTCCAGGCGTACTGCTTGACCTCGGCGTTGTCGGCCATCGAGGCGCTCACCACGTCGAGCACCCGGCCGCTGCCCCGGTTGGTGACGCGGAAGTACGTGGCCGGGTTGCCGGTGACCGTGCCCGCGGCCGCGTCGATCGTGATCGTGGGATACCAGGTCAGCGACATCGACGTGCTGGTCGGGAAGCCGATCGGCAGCCACACGTAGCGCGAGTCGTTGACCGGCCCGGACCAGGCGCCGGCCCACCGGTCGCCCAGATAGAGGAAGGCGTTGCCCAGCGGCAGCACATACGCGGGCTGCGAGCCGAACGTCGTGGAGTCGCCGACGTTCGTCCAGCCCGACCACGGGCCGCCGATGCCGGTCGCGGTGGCGTACTTCGCCTGGTTCGGGTTCCAGCCGGAGGTGCCCGAGGTGAGCATGAAGTAGACGCCGTTGCGCTTGAACAGTGCCGGCGCCTCGCGGGAGGCGTTGTCCCAGGGGTTGGCGACCAGCGCGGCGACCTGCAGGAAGTCGGCGGTCAGCCGGTAGATCTGCAGGTCCCGGTTCTCGTCGGCCGCGGAGATCATGTACGCGGTGCCGCCCTCCTCGTACAGCGTGATGTCCCGCGACATGTGCTGATTCAAGGGCCGGAAACTGCCGTGGTACGTGTACGCGCCGTCGACCGTGGCGGAGGAGGCGACCGCCGCGCGGGCCTCACCGTAGTCGGAGCCGTTCTCCTTGTGCATCCACATGACGAAGCGGCCCGTGGCCGCGTTGTGGACGACCTTGGGCCGCTCGATCTTGGCGAAGCCCAGCTCCGCCGCCGACGACGAGGTGAGCACGTTGCTGCGGAACTCCCACGTCCGCAGGTCGGCCGACCGGTAGACCGACACCGCCCGGAACGTGTCGTCGGCGTTGCGGTTCTCCCCGAACCAGTACCAGTAGGCCCCGGCCTTGATCACCCCGCCGCCGTGCGCGTGGACCCCTGCCCCCGAGGTGTCGGTGAACTGCACGCCGTTGGCGACCGTCACCGGCACCGCCTGTGCGGGGGCCGGCACCAGCGCCACGACCAGGGCCGTCACCGCGACCACCACCGACACCCGCATCGACATCTCCCATCGACAGCTGTCAATGGGATTACCATACCCCGCCGGCTACCAGGAGGCCTTGCGGATTCCGGGCAGCTCGCCGCGCAGGGCCATCTCGCGGAAGCGGACACGGGACAGACCGAACTTGCTCAGTACGCCGCGGGGGCGCCCGTCGATGGCGTCGCGGCTGCGCCGCCGCACCGGGCTGGAGTCGCGGGGCAGCGACGACAGCCTGCGCACGGCTGCCGCCCGGACCTCCTGGTCCGTGCCGGGGGCGGAGATCAGCGTCTTGAGCTCGGCGCGGCGCTCGAACCAGCGCTCGGACAGGGCGGCGCGCCGCTTCTCGCGTTCGGACAGGCTCAGCTTCGCCATCAGCGCTCCTCCCGGAAGTCGACGTGCCGGCGCACGACGGGGTCGTACTTGCGCAGGGTGAGGCGGTCGGGGTCGTTGCGGCGGTTCTTGCGGGTCACGTACGTGTAGCCGGTGCCCGCCGTGCTGCGCAGCTTGATCACGGGGCGGATGTCGGTGGTGCGGGCCATCAGAGTTTCACCCCGCGGGCCCGGAGCCGGCTCACGACGGAGTCGATGCCGTCGCGGTCGATGATCCGGATGCCGGTGGTGCTGACGTTGAGTCGCACGTAGCGGCTCTCGGACGGCACCCAGTAGCGACGGCGCTGGATGTTCGGATCCCAGCGGCGCCGGGTGCGGCGGTGCGAGTGCGACACGGTGTTGCCGAAGCCCGGCACCTTGCCGGTCACGTCACAGACAGAAGACATGCGCCACACTTTACAATGAAAACCGTTTCCAACAAGATGGGGGTATGACGTCTTCCCCGGATACGCGTTCCCGCGTCACGGTGTTCGCGGGCTTCTCCGACCCGGCGACCGAGTCGGTGGCCCGCACCCTGATGACCACCGCCGGCCATCGGCTGATCCTCGTCAGCCACGATCTCTCGGGGATCCGCGACGGCATCGTGTACCGCAGCGTCCGGACCGCCGGCGAGCTCCTCGAGAGCGGCCTGACCGAGATGGAGCACGGCTGCGCCTCCTGCACCCTGCGCGAGGACGTCATGCCGACCCTGGTACGGCTGAGCCGGCAGTTCCCCGGCGACGACATCCTGCTCGTCCTGCCGCCCGCCATCGAACCGGAGGCCGTGGCCGCCGCCGCGGAGCTCACCATGGTGGACGGGACCCCGGTGACCGACGCCGTCCGCTTCGACTCGTTCACCACCGTCGTGGACGCCGCCACGTTCGTCGCCGACCTGACGAGCAGCGACGCCCTCAGTGACCGGGGGATGCACGCCGCCGACAACGACGACCGGGCGGTGGCCGACGTGCTGTGCCACCAGGTCGAGTTCGCCGACACCGTCGTCGTCGCGCGGGCGCCGCTCGCCGAGTCCCTGGTCCGCCGGCTCGCCCCCTGGGCCGAGCGGGTCCGGACCGACGACAGCGACCTGGCCCGCCGGGTCCTGCGCACCGGCCGGCACGACCCCGCGGTCCCCGGCCTGCCGGCGCGTGCCCTGCACGGCTACCCGATCGGGCTGCACGAACCCGCCGGCGACAACGGCGTCACGGCGATGCTGTTCGACAGCCGGCGGCCCTTCCACCCCGGGCGGCTGCACGACGCGCTCGACGAGCTCACCGGCGAGGCCCTGCGCAGCCGGGGGCAGCTGTGGCTCGCGAGCCAGGGCGACCTCGCGCTGGCCTGGGAGTGCGCGGCCGGCAACCTGATGCTGGGCAGCCTGGGCCACTGGCTGGCCGCGCTGCCGAGGAGGCGGTGGGACGAGGCCGGCGACCTGCGCCGCCTCGCCGCCGACGCCGCCTGGGACCCCTACTACGGCGACCGGCGGACGGCGCTGTCGTTCATCGGGATCGGCCTCGACACCGCGGCCCTGACGGCCCGGCCGAGCTCGCCGCCGGCGCGGACGGCTGGGCCCGCCTGCCGGATCCGTTCGCGGGTTTCTTCACCGCCGCCGGCGAGCACGAGGCCCTGGCGACCGGCGAGGACGGCCGCGCGTCGCTCACCTGACCGGGAGAGCGACCCTCCGGCCCATGCCGACCCTGGGGGCGTTGGTGTCGGTGACCATGGCGAACGCGCCCGCGGGCACGCCCTCGCGGGTCGCCACCCGGGAGGCCGCCGCGAGCAGCTTGCGCTCGTTGCCGCCCGCGAGGAAGAAGACGTACGCGTCGCCGGACTCCTCGCCGTCGTCGAACTCCTGGACGCCGAGCTCCTCCTCGAGGTCGATCATGAAGTCGCCGACGTCGTCGATCCACTCGTCGTCGGCGGTCATCGGGAAGTGGATCTCCACCATCAGGGCCATGCCCCCATGATCCCGCAGCCGGGCGGCGCGGCGGCACCCGGCCACCGCGCCGCTCCTCCCTCCCCTGAGGGTCACCCCAGGCCGAACCGCTGGTTGGCCTGGCCGTGACAGTCGTAGAGCTGCACCTGCTGCCCGTTGCCGGTGCCCCAGACGTCGAGGCAGCGCCCGGACTGCGCCCCGCTGATCGTCCCGCTCGACGTGACGCTCCAGCGCTGGTTGGCCTGCCGGTTGCAGCTGTAGATCTGCACCGCCGAGCCGTTGCCGGAGCCGGCCGCGTCCAGGCACATGGACCCGTAGACGGTCAGCTGCCCGTCCGAGGTGAGCGTCCACGCCTGGTTGGCCTGCCCGTTGCAGTCGTAGAGCTGCACCCGGGTGCCGTTGCTCTGCGACGCGCCCGGCACGTCGAGGCAGCGCCCCGACTGGGCACCCACGATCCGCTTCGCGTCACCCGCGGGCGGCGTCGCCGGGTCGCCGGCGTTGAGGACGTTCAGCACGGAGGCGTACGCGGCCTTCTTGTTGCCGTTGCCGTCGAAGAGCAGCGGGTTCTCGCTCGACCGCCAGGAGTCGCTGTCCCGCACGCCCCAGACGGTGATCCCGGTGCAGCGGGGCACGTTGAGGCAGGCCTGGGTGAGCCCGGCGTACTGCGCGGTCGAGGCGTTGGTGACATCGACCTCGGTCAGCTGCACGTCCACGCCGAGGGCGGCGAAGCTCGACAGGGTGGTCGGGAAGTTGCCGGGCAGCGAGCTGCCGCCGGTGAAGTGGGTCTGCAGGCCCACGCAGTCGATCGGCACGCCGCGGGCCTTGAAGTCCCGGATCATCGAGTAGACGCCCTGCGTCTTGGCGTACGTCCAGTTCTCGATGTTGTAGTCGTTGTAGCAGAGCTTGACCGCGGGGTCGGCGTTGCGGGCCGCGCGGAAGGCCGCCTCGATCCAGTCGTTGCCGGTGGACTGCAGGTTCGACGAGCGGCGGCTGCCGTTCTCGGCGAACGCCTCGTTGACCACGTCCCAGGCGTAGAGCTTGCCCCGGTAGTGCCCCATCACGCCGTTGATGTGGTCGATCATCGCCTGCCGCAGGCTGCTGCCGCTGAGCCCCTGCCACCAGCCCGGCTGCTGGGCGTGCCAGGCGAGGGTGTGCCCGCGGATTCTCATACCGCGCTGGGTGGCCCAGTTGTAGATCTGGTCACCGGCGTTGAAGTTGAACACCCCGCGCTGCGGCTGGGTCGCGTCCGGCTTCATTTCGTTCTCGGCGGTGATCATGTCGAATTCACGAGCGGCAATCGCGCTGTACGCCGAGTTCGAGAGCCGGCCCGCGGCGATGGCCGTGCCGAAGTACCGGCCGGACTGCGCGGCCGCCGCCCCGAGCGTGCTCGCCGCCGCGTCCGCCGCCGGAGCCATCAGGCCCACACCCAGGGCCGTGAGCACCGCTACGGCACCCCCGAGCAGCGGCCGTACCCACCTCGGCCGCCGCCGCGCAGGATCGTTCGTCATCATGGTCTCCTTCTCCGTCCCGGGCGTCCGGGGACAGCTCAACGTGCGGCACAGGTGAACCGTTCCCGCTGTGGTGCGGGCGGTCATCGCTGCGCCGTCAGCAGGCCCGGGCGCCACGGGAGCTGGTCGTACGGTCCGGTGGCGGCGGGGTTCTTGCCCTGGTAGAGCAGCTGCAGGTGGCACGGGTCGACGGTCATCGTCTGGTCCGCGGAGGTGCGGAGCAGCTCGCCATGGCTGATGTCCTCGGTCCAGCCGGCGCCGCTGTTGGCCCGGCCCGCGAACGGGTTGCTCTCGGTGGCGGCCTGCGGGGTCCAGCTGCCGCCGAGGCTGGTGGCGGTGAAGGAGCGGAAGTAGCGGCGCCCGGTGGAACCGATGGCCTCGACGATCATCAGGTACCGGTTCTGGCCCTGCAGCTTGTAGACCTGCGGCGCTTCGAACAGGTTGTTGGTCGTGTCGCTCATGACGGTCGTGTACGAGGAGCCGAAGCTGCCCGGGAAGTTGCCCAGCGGCATGCTCGACCGATAGATCTTGCCGTTGTCGCCGGCGAAGAAGAGGTACATGTTCTGGCCGTCGGCGATCAGTGTCTGGTCGATGGGACCGGTGTTCGAGCCGGTGATGCTGCCGGTGAAGAGCGGCTGGGGTGCCGACCACCCGTTGGGGTTGGCGGGGTCGCTCGAGGTGCGGTAGATGAACGGCCACGCGCCCCACTGGTAGGCGAGCACCCAGATGTTCTTCGGCGCGAAGTAGAACAGGCTCGGCGCGACCGCGCCCTGGTTCATCGCGTTCTGGCTCGCGGACGCCATGTCGGACCAGTTCGTGAACGGGGTGAAGTTCATCGAGCCGTAGCCCGACCCGGACACGTTCGTGGCGTAGACCAGCTGCTTGCCGTTGTAGGGCGCGACCGTGAAGTCCTTGAGCGAGACCCACCCGGACCGCGGGTTGGCCAGCGAGCCCGTCGAGCCCCAGCGATAGCGCGACGGCAGGTCGCAGGTGCCGCCCGGCGCGGACGGCGAGGCCGACGGCGGGATTGACGGCGAGCCCGGCGTGGTCGAACCGGTGCAGGTCACACCGTTCACGGCGAACCCGGTCGGTATGGGGTTGGTGGTGCCGGACGACGACCCGTTGAAGCCGAACGACACCGTGCCGCCGGTCGCCACCGAGCCGTTGTAGGCGACGTTGGCCGCGGTGACCGCCGCGCCGTTCTGCGTCACCGTCGCGTTCCAGGCCTGGGTCACCGTCTGGCCCGCGCCGAACGACCACGTCAGGGTCCAGCCGGTGAGCGGGTCACCGAGATTGGTGATCGACACGTTCGCCCCGAACCCGCCCTGCCACTGCGACGACACGGCGTAGTTCACCGAACACCCCGCAGCGGCGGCCTGCGCGGGCAGCACCGCCACCGCGGCGCCCGCCGTCAGGGCCAGGACGGCCGGCACCACACCGGCGGCGATCGTCCGGAACCGGGATCTGGTCATGGCATTCTCCTCCAGGACGGACGACGCGGTCTCAGGCCGCGGTGCAGGACGAGCCGTTGAGGGTGTACGCGGTGGGGGTGGCATTCGCGCCGGTGTGCGTGGCCTGGAAGCCGAGGCTCACCGAGGCGCCCGGCGCGATCGCGCTGTTGTAGCCGGCGTCGCGGGCGGTCACCCGGCCGGACGCGGGGGAGTAGGTGGCGTTCCAGCCCGAGACGATGCTCTGACCCGCAGGCAGGGTGAAGTCCAGCGACCAGCCGCCGATCGGCGCGGAGCCGGTGTTGGTGACGGTCAGGGCGGTGGTGAGCCCGGTGTTCCAGGCGTTCACGGTGGCGGTGACCCGGCAGGCCGCGTTCCCCGGGGGCGTGGTGGGAGCCGACGGCGACGGGGACGGGCCGGTGACCGGCGTGGTGGCGGGCCCGAACTGGGTCAGGAAGCGCCACACCTCGGCGGAGGTCCAGGTGCGGTCCGCGTTCGGGGCGCCGCCGTCGACCGGCTCGGGCGTGTGGTCACCGTCGAACGCGGCCCACTGCACCGGATAGCCGGCCCGGCAACCCGCGTACGCCGTGGTGATGTGCCGTCCGCTGCCGCGCGCGGGCTCCGGCGGGCTCTGCGCCGTGCACCCGTTGGCGCGCACGAATGTGTCCCGGATCGAGCGGCCGAGCCCGATGTTCAGCACGCTGTCGTAGGTGCCGTGAATCCCGAAGTAGGCCACCGGCCGGCTGCCCCCGGCGCAGCCGCTGAGATTCGCCCCGGAATAGACGGCCACGGCCCGGAAAACGTCCGGCCGCGCACAGGCCAGGGCGTGGCTCATCGAGCCGCCGTAGCTCCAGCCCAGCGCGAACCGCTGGGTGGTGTCCACGCACAGGTCGTTCTCGACGACGCGCAGGATGTCGTCGACCAGCGTGACGTCGCGCCCGCCGGTGTTGGCCCAGCCCGCGTCGAGGCCCTGCGGGGCGACGAAGACGGCCCCGTTGCCCGACAGCCGCTGCTGGCCGTAGAACCCGCCGCCGGCCACGGCCGCCGCGGACCCGTTCAGCCAGTGCAGCCCGACGAACAACCGGTACTGCAGCGTGGGCTGGTAGTCGTCCGGGACCCGCAGGATGTAGCTGCGGGTCTGGCCGCTGCTCTGGATGCTGTAGGTGCCGCTCCGCAGTGCCGGCGCCTTTCCGCAGCCCCCCGTCGCCGCGGCCCAGCCGTTGCCGGCGACAGTGACGCCGCCGGCAACCATGAAGAATCCGACGAGGAAAGACGTGATCCGGGAACGGCGGGAACGGCGCATGACGAACTCCCTGGAGTCGGCTTTCCTCTGGCCGGACCGCGGCTCACGCGGTCCGGTAAAGGCTTGGGCGGCATGCTGACCGCTATTTCACGGACGTTACGGGAGCGCTCCCAGGCATTCAAGTTCGTCACTGTCATGGGTTTTCATAACACTTTTCCGGTCACTTTTTTCGGCACCGCTTGCACGGCGGAGCGCCGCCGCTTGCCGTGCTGATCCGGACGGTACGACGACCGGGTGGGAACCGGGCACCGAGGAAAACGGCGAACCGGGGGTGGAGTCGCGTCCGGTCGGGCAATGTCGTGTGGTGGGCCAACTTCGCACGTCACCGCCGCCGCCGGACGCCGAGGAACTTCATGCCTGGGTGCTCAACTCCTCCACCGAGCTGCGCGCCCTGCGGGCGAACCTGCAGCAGGCCCTGACCGGCAGCGCGCTGCTGGCGGGTCAGAGTCTGGCGGACATCCCGGAGCGGATGGTGCTGGTGGCCACCGAGCTGGCCACGAACGCGATCAAGCACGGCCGCCCGCCCACGATCATCCGGCTGCTGCGTCACGGCGACCGGTTCGTCCTCGACGTCGCGGACCACGATCTGAGCACCGTCCCGGAGCTCGCCGACACCCGGCCGATCAACGCGGGCGGGCGCGGCCTGATGCTGGCGCAGTCGTTCTCGGTGGAGGTCGGCTGGTACGCGACCAAGGGCACCAAGCACGTCTGGGCGGTCTTCGCCGCGGACGCCTGACCCCGCGGGCCATCGATCCCGCGCGTACTTCGCCGGCAACGGTGGAGCACGCGGTCGAGGCCTGCCGGGCGGGGGACTGAGCCGGGTCGCAGCGCACGTCGGCGGGGGGCCGCGAGGGCCGGGCTCGCGCCCACCGCCAGCGTGGCCGCAGGGAGACGATCAGCGCGCGCGCCAGAACATGCCGGCTCCTTCACCTCTGCGGGCGTCTCGCTCGCATCATAACGACAGCCATCTATAAATGCAGGTGGCTCCGGGGGGAGGGCTTCCAGCCCGTGGCCCCGCGGGGCCAACGCGAGCGTTTAGCGCGAAAAGAGGGTGTGCCGGTCGGCGGGTGGGGTAGATCAGCGGCACCGGACGAACGTGACAAAGGGAGACAAAACGATGGCTACCACGACGCACACCCCCACCCACACGGGCTCCACCGACGTGACCTACCGCCGCCCGCGCGGCGAGGAGACCAAGCCGTCCTGGAAGACCACGGAGCTCATCGTCTACGTGCTGGCCGTCATCGGCGTGCTGGTGGCATCCAACGTGGTCGGCGACGGCGCGGCCAACGACGGCAGCGACTACTTCGCCGCCGACAAGGCCTGGTGGTACATCACGCTGCTGACCATCGGCTACATGGTCAGCCGGGGCCTGGCGAAGGCCGGCAGCCGCAGCTCGGACCACGACTCGCGCACGAACTGATCCGCGAGCGCACGACCTGATCCGCGCACACCCGCACGGCCCGGAAGCAACGATGCTTCCGGGCCGCGCGCGTGTGTAAAGGTCAGCAGCGCCCGAGGTCCTCCCACTGCGGGGTCCAGCCGGGCTCGGACCCCTGGGTCCAGTACCGGGCCCGCCACAGGTGCCGGCCCTCACCGGACTTCGGCCCGCCCGGGTCCCCGTACCGGCTCTTCTCGTGCACGACCGTCTGCCCGCCCGTGTACACCGTCGAGAAGGCCCAGGCCGGCGCGGACGAGCAGTTCGGCGCGGGCGGCGGATCGGTGGGCGGCGGGGTGGTGGGACAGCCCTCGACCGTGCCGACGGTGTCGGTGAAGGTGGTGCCGCCGGTGCGGTAGGCCGCCGCCGCGGCGGAGACCTGGGCCGGGCTGAGCACCTGACGCTCGGCGAACAGCACCCAGTCGACCTGCTGGATGTACGTCGACAGCCCGCCCGTGTGCGCGGCGGTGTCGATGAACCAGAGGTTCCAGTTGATGGTCATCGTCTGGCGCGGATAGAACTTGCCGGAGTGCACGCCCACCTGGACGCCGTCGATGTAGTACGTGACATCGCCGTTCGCCACCGTGGCGACCAGATCGTGCCAGCCGGCCAGGCTGGAACGTTGTGAAGAGTGGACGTTGTCGGCGTACCAGGGATCGGCGCGGTAGGTGTACCAGGTGGTCTGGTAGTTGATCGGCCCGGTCTCGCCCCAGCCGCCGTTGGGCAGGTACTCGGAGATGTCGAGCTCGCTGTAGGTCGGGTCGAGGTCGCCGTTGAGCGGGCTGATGGTGAAGAACGTCTCGTTGATGTGGTCGCCGTCGGCGCCGCTGACCGGGGTGTCGGTGAAGCGGACCCGGCTGGCGTAGGTGCCCTCGAGATAGCGCTTCTGCGTGCTGTAGAGCTCGGCGTGGTCGGTGCCCGCGCCGGTGCCGTCGGTGGACGCCGTGAGCTGCAGGACCTTCTGGCCGTCCGAGGTGGGGAACGAGATGTTGTCCGGTGACCAGGTGGCGCCCGGCACGCCGGGCCCGCCCTGGTAGCTGCGCGGCGTCCACCCGTGCGCGGCCAGCGTGGGGTCGCCGGCCGAGGCGTACTGGAAGTCGTCGAAGAGCCGGCCGCAGGTGGCGGCCGAGGCGCTCGTGGGGCCGGCGAACACCGCCAGCGTGCCGAGCAGGGCTGCCACGCCTGCCAGGCTCAGGGATCTGCGCACAGTGGTCCTCCAAAAAAAAGGGGGTGGAGACCTACTTGAGCGCGCCGGCGGTCATACCGGCGCGGATGTGCCGTTGGAACGCGACGTAGGCGATCAGCACCGGCAGCATGGCGATGGTCAGGCCGGCGAACAGACCGCTCCAGTCACTGCGGTAGCCCTGGCTGACCGACAGGGCGGCCAGACCCTGCGCCAGGACGTACCGGTCCGGGTCGGGGTTGAGGACCAGCGGGAGCAGGTACTGGTTCCAGAGCCCGAGGAAATTGAAGATGCCGACGGCGACCAGCCCGGGGCGGGCCAGCGGCAGCATGACGCGGAAGAAGACCGCGGCGTGCGAGCAGCCGTCGAGGAAGGCGGCCTCGGCGAGCTCACCGGGCAGCGTGCGGAAGAACGCGTGCAGGAAGAAGACGGTGAACGGGACGGCGTACGCCGCGTACACCAGGATCAATCCCGGATAGGTGCCCAGCAGGCCGAGTTGCTGCACCACGAAGAAGAGCGGCACCAGGGCCAGGAACACGGGGAAGAACATCGCCGCGACGAACGTGTAGTAGAGCAGCCGGTTGCCCCGGAACTCGTAGCGTGCCAGCGCGTAGGCGACCAGCGAGCCGAGCAGCATGGTCAGCAGCAGCGCGCCCCCGACGACGAGCACGCTGTTGCCGAAGTAGCGCCCGATGCTCGCCTCGCCCCAGGCCCGCGCCCAGTTCCCGGCCTGCGGCGCGGCCGGCATCGACCACGGGTCGTTCAGGATCTCCTCGTCGGTCTTGAACGAGCTGACCACGGCCCACAGCAGCGGCAGCGCCGTGACGGCACCCCAGCAGAGCATTGCCAGGTGTACGGGCACAGTCCGCCACGACTGCCGCGGGAGCGCCCTGCGCCGGGTCTTGATCAAGGGCAGGGACAGTGTCATGCCGCCTCCACCCGCGAGGAGCGGCTGCCGCGCAGCGCCAGGACGGCGAGCGTGAGCGTGGCGAAGAACAACGCGACGCCCATCGCCGACGCGTAGCCGAACTTCCCGTACTGGAACGCGTTGCGGTAGAGCGCGAGCCCGATCACCTCGGTCGCGCCGTCCGGCCCGCCGGGACCGACGGTCATCACCTGCACGACCGCGAACGCGTCCAGCGCGGCGATGCCCAGATAGACGAACGCGACCTGGACGTTGTCCCGGACGAGCGGCAGTGTGACGCGCCGGAACGTCGCCCAGCCGCCCGCGCCGTCGAGGAGCGCCGCCTCGAACAGCTCGCGCGGGATGCCGTCGATCGCCGCGCTGAACAGCACCACGTAGAAGCCGACCGACGACCAGATCAGCACCGCCATCACCGCAGGCAGCGCGAACGACGGCGACGCCAGCCAGGACTGTGCCAGCCCGCCGAGCCCGAGTCCGCGCAGCGCGCCGTTGAGCAGCCCGGTGTTCGGGTTGTACACGAAGCCCCACAGCACGCCGACGACGACGAGCGAGAGCAACTGCGGGAAGAAATAGACGATCTGGTACGCGCTCCCGCCCGCGATGCCACGCCGCCCGCCCCGGCCCCCGAGGTGCAGCATGCTCGCCAGGAACAGCCCGATCGCGATCGTGACCAGCGGGACGACCAGCAGCAGCAGCGCGTTGTTGCGGACCGCGTCGAGGAACAGCGAGTCCCCGGCGAGCCGCGCGAAGTTCTCCGCACCGACGAAGCGGGCCTGCCCCGCAACGCCGGTCCAGTCGGTGAGCGCCAGATAGAAGGCCTGCGCGTACGGGGACAGCACGAACACGGCGTGCAGCACCAGCGCGGGGATCAGCGCGCCCGCCAGGAACCGCCACCGGCCGTGCCGCATCAGCGGGTGTACTTCGTGACGGAGGAGTCCTTGGCGAGCGCGTCGGCCGCCTTCTGGATCCGGTCCGACCACTGCGCCGGGGTGGCGCGCCCGTTGACGAGCTCGCCGGTCGCGTCGTCGAGCGCCTTGGCCAGGGGTGCGTACCAGGTCCGGAACCGGTACGTGAACGTCTGCGTGCCCGCGGCCGCGACCGCGTCCCGCACGGAGGCGAATCCGCTGCTCAGGGTGAGCCCGTCGGTGGCACCGGCGACCGACGGCAGCGTCCCGGCCGACCCGGCGAACGCCCTCGCGGACTGCTGCGAGAACAGGATGCGCAGGTACTCCAGGCCGCCCGCCGGGTTCTTCGCCTTGGCGGGCACGAGGTACGACTCGCTGCTCGCCGCCTGCAGCGCCGCCCGGCCGAGCCGGTCGGCGCCGGTCCGGGCCGGGACCGCGCCCATCACCATGTCGAAGCCGTCCGGCGCGATGCCCTTCTGCTCGCTCTCCAGCCACGAGCCGCACGGGATGAACGCCGCCTTGCCCTGGCACCACGCGGCCTGCGCCTCGGTGTGCGACAGCGCCTCCGAGCCGGACATCACGTAGCCCTTCGCGGCCAGCTCGGCGAACGCCTCTGCCGCACCGAGCAGCCCCGGGGCCTTCCACGCACCGGGTTCGAGGTTGTCGACCGCCCGAACCAGCTCGGGCCCGCCGGTCTTCGCCGCCATGGACAGCAGCGGATCGTTGATGTACTCCGGATACTTGCCCTGGTAGGTCCAGGGCGCGATACCGGCGGCCTTGATGGTCGCGCAGAGCGCCAGCATCTCGTCCCAGGTGGACGGATAGGCCCAGCCGCGCGCGGTGAAGAGCTTCTTCGAATACCAGAGACCCCAGACGGTGTACGTGAAGTTGAGCGTGCGTGGCACGGTCGCGAACACGCCGTCGTCGACGACGCCGGGCAGCAGCGTGTCGCGTACCTTCACTGCCGGGTTGTCGAACGACGGCGCGTCGAGCAACGCGGTCAGATCGCCGACCTGGTCCGCCGCGACCAGCGTGGCGATGTCGAGCCGGCCGGCGCCCGTGTTGTCCACGACGTCCGGGGGAGTGCCGGCGACGAAGCGCGGCTGCAGCGCCTCGCCGACCTTCTGCAGGCCCTGGTGGTCGATGGTCGCGCCCGGGTACCTGCGGGTGTAGAGCGTACCGGCGTGCTTGGCGTACTCGTCGCCGTATCCGCCCTTGAAGATCACCACCTCGAGGGGCGCGTCGGCCTTGACCCCCAGCGGGTTGTCGGCGCTCTTGATGCCGGTGTTGCCGGCCGCGGGATCGTCGTCGCCGCCCCCGCCGGTCACGCAGGCCGAGAGGAAGGGCAGGGAGGCGGCGCCGAGCAGAAGAGTGCGTCGGGACATGGTTCCTCCTAAGCGGAACGCCGGATGCGGCCGGCGTACCGCGCCTCGAGCTGTCTGTTGTGTTCACGCCCGCCCGGCACGTTGTCGGACAGGTAGACGGGCGGCGTCTCGCCCAGCGCCAGCAGCCGCGCCACGACCTCGGTGACGATCTGCTGCGCCAGCAACGCCGCGGTGATGGAGGAGAGCGCGCCGACCGCGCCGGTGCCGTAGGACAGCGCCGCGTCGCCGTAGGGCGCGCCGTTGTCGAGCACGACGTCGGCCAGGTCCGTCAGCTTGAGCCCGTCGGCGTGCCGCGATGCGACGCGCGCGGAGTGGGCCAGCGAGGTGATCGCGATCAGGGCATGCCCGCGCTGCTTGACGAGCTGGGCCATCTCGACGACGGCGCCGTTGACCCCGGAGTTGCTGGCGATCACGAACGCGTCGCCGGGCTCGACCGGGGCGAGCTCGTAGAGGCGGTGGGCCACGGCGGGGGTGCGTTCGAGCTCGGGGTCCGTCAGTGCGCCGGGGGGCGCGCCCCCGTACAGGACGATGTCCCGCAGGGCGATCTTGTTGGTCGGGACGAGACCGCCGGCCCGCCCGGCGATCTCCATGGCGAGCGCCTCGGAGTGGCCGCAGCCGAAGGCGTGGATCACCCCGCCGGCGCGCAGGGTCTCGGTGAGCAGGCCGGCGGCCTTGGCGACGAGGTCGTCCTGGGTGGTGCCGACTTTCTCCACGGCGGCGCGGACCGCCTCGACGTAGTCGGCGCTCGAGATGCTCACAGCGGCTTGTCCTTCCGGGGTCGCTTGCGGGGGGCTTCCGGGACGCGGTGCGCGTCGACCGCCCGTACGGTCAGCTCCAGGGCCTCGGCGGTGCGCTCGAACGTGCGCTGGGCGACGGCGACGTAGACCAGGTCGAGGATGAGCAGCTGCGAGTGCAGCGCGGAGAGCGCCGCGAGCCGGAACGTCGTCTCGTGCACCGACGTGGTGAACACGACGTCCGCGGCCTCGGCGAGCGGGGAGCGCCCGAACGACGTGACGGCCACGGTCAGCGCGCCGTGGTCGGAGGCCTCCGCGAGCATCTCGATGGCTTCGCGCGTACGCCCGGAGTGCGACAGGGCGATCGCCACGTCGCCGGGTCCGAGCAGCGCCGCGTTGGTCAGGGCCGTGTGGGTGTCCGCCCGGTAGCGCACCGGGATGCGGATGCGCTCCAGCCGGAACGCCATCTCGCTGCCCGCGGTGCCGCTGCTGCCCAGGCCGAAGATCTCCACCCGGCCGGCGCCGGCGATCGCGGCGGCGACCCGGTCGACGGCGTCGGTGTCCAGCGCGGACGCCGTGGCCTGGATGGCCCGCGTGTCCGCCGCGGTGATGACGTCGAGCACCTTGTCGGTCTGGTCGCCGGGGTTGATGTCGCCGCTGATGTCGGTCTCCCACCGCGCCTGCTCGGCGCGCCCGGTCTCGGTGGCGACCGCGACGCGCAGGTTCGCGTACCCCTTGAAGCCCAGCGCCCGGGAGAAGCGGGTGACCGTCGCGGTGGACGTGCCGGACCGCTCGGCCAGGTCGACGATGCTCGCGTGCGCGGCCGTCTCCGGGTCGCCGAGGATGGTCTCGGCGATCCTGGCCAGCGCCTCCGGCAGGGCCGGCCCCTCGATGCGCAGCCGCCCCAGCAGCCCGCCGCTCTCACCCGTCACGTGGTCGTCCTTTTCATCGATTCGCTTGGTGATGAAAATTACGACCGTCATGGCCCCTAGTCAACAACGAATTTCGATGCTTCGATCGTGGGCATGGTGCTCGTACTGGGCGTCGACGCCGGTGGGACGTCGTCGCGGGCGGTGCTGGCCACGACCGGCGGCGCGATCGCCGGGCGCGGCTCCGGCGGCCCGGGCAACGCTCTGCTCCCGGATGCGCCGGCTGCGGTGGGTGCGGCCGTCCGGGCGGCCCTCGGTGCGCACGATCCCGCGT